>DBWN01000007.1 GCA_002308935.1 Bacteroidales bacterium UBA1237
CTGGTGATTTCTGACCTTCTGATGGAAGGCATGGACGGAGCCGAACTGTGCTCAAAGATAAAGCACAACCCCGGGACCAACCATATTCCTGTCGTCATTCTCACTTCTTCCAACGATGAAGAATCCATGCAGCGCTGTACAGAGTGCGGAGCTGACAGGTATTTCACGAAACCGATTTCGATGGATCTTCTGCGGAGCGTCATCGCGAATACGCTCAGCAACACCGACATGATCCGAAACAAGTACACCAACCCCATCGAATACGACTACGGAGAGATGCAGATGCCTTCTTCCGAGAGCCGTCTCCCCCAGCGTGTTGTAGAGGTGATCAACTCACATATCGAGGATCCTGACTTCAGCGTCGAAGACCTCAGCCGTGAAATCGGAATGAGCAGGGTCCACATGAACAGAAAGCTCAAGGAAATCATCGGGATGTCGCCAAGCAACCTCATAAAGTCAATCCGGCTCAAGCAGGCGGCTTACCTTCTGATAAACGACAAGGTGAACATCTCGGAAGTGGCGTACCGCGTCGGGTTCTCCACCCATTCGTATTTCTCCAGCTCGTTCAGGGACTATTTCGGAATGACCCCGAAGGAATTCGTGGCGAAATACATCGGCTGTACTGACGAGGAGACTCTGAAGAAAATCTTCGGATAAGGAAGGCCATTCCTGCCCCATGGAACAAAATCTCAAACATCGGGCTCATTTTTGAAAAGAATGGTCCGATAGTGTCAGTGTACATTCACATAAGGGACTGTTTTTTCCGTGCAATCTAACGAACTTTGCAGTAGTGACCCCCCCCTTTGAAAACAAGAGGGACTATAACTGAAGCCAAAGCCGGTATATCATGAAAAGACTCTTTCTTGCGTTTTTCCTGTCCACTTTCTGCATGCTCTGCTTTGCAGCACCTTCTTTCGTCTCCACTTCTGAAGGAATGTCGATCATCCGTAACGGAAAGATAAGCATATGCGTCTGCCCGGACGCTCCCCAAGGCGTATCTTTAGCCGCCGACAACCTGAAGAAGGACTTGGCGGAAGTATGCGGAGCAAAGGTGAAGAACGCGCGGAGGATTAGTGGAGCAAGCGTCGTCATAGCCACTCTCGGGGACAGCAATTTCTCCGCCCTGGAGAAAAGCGGAGTTCTGCAGAAGGGTGACTTCGATGGGAAGAAAGAGTTGTTCATCATCAAGACTGATGGAGGGAGACTCATCATTGCCGGCAGCGACAGAAGGGGTACGATCTACGGAATCTACGAACTTTCACGTCAGGCGGGAGTGTCACCCTGGTACTGGTGGGCAGATGTTCCGGTTGAAAGGAAGAACGACATAAGGATACTCCCGGGAGTATACAGCGACGGAGAGCCTTCCGTTGAATGGAGAGGGATATTCCTTAATGATGAAGCCCCTTGCCTCACGGGCTGGGTGAAGAACACATTCGGAACGGAATACGGCGGCAAAGAATTCTACGCCAAGGTGTTCGAACTCATTCTCCGGCTCAAAGGCAACATGTTATGGCCGGCCATGTGGGGATGGGCGTTCTATGCGGATGATCCCGGAAACTCCGACCTCGCCGACAGGATGGGCGTAATGATAGGGACTTCACACCACGAGCCCATGGCAAGGAACTATCAGGAATACGTCCGTCAGAAAGAGAGCATCGGAGAATGGAACTACGCCACCAACAAAGACGCTCTGGACACTTTCTTCAGGGAAGGCATCGAGAGGATAAAAGGTAAAGAGGATATCGTCACCATAGCGATGAGAGGAGACGGCGATGAAGCCATGGGAGAAGAGGCCGACACCGCCCTTCTTGAAGAAGTGGTCCGTAACCAAAGGAGGATCATCGAAGAAGTCACCGGGAAGGACGCCTCACAGACTCCTCAGGTCTGGGCCCTCTACAAAGAGGTCCTTGATTACTACGACAAGGGAATGAGGGTCCCTGATGATGTAACGATTCTGCTTTCTGACGACAACTGGGGAGACATAAGAAGGGTTCCCCGCGAAAACGAAAGGGACCGCAAAGGAGGCTGGGGCATCTATTACCACGTTGACTACGTGGGCGCTCCGAGAAACTCCAAACTGATAAACGTCACCCAGACCATCTCCATGTGGGAACAGCTCCGCCTTGCCTGGGACTTCGGAATAAGGAAGATGTGGATCCTGAACGTAGGTGACCTCAAGCCCATGGAGTACCAGATCCAGTTCTTCCTGGACATGGCTTGGAACCCCGAAAGCTTCACTTCGGACAACGTCCTTTCACATACCGAGGATTTCTGCGGGACTTTCGTCGGGAAGGGCTATGCCGGGGAAGCCGCCAGAATCCTGGATCTCGGCACCAAATACTCTTCAAGGGTCACTCCAGAGATGCTTTCAAAGGACACTTATGACCTCGAAAGCGGCGAATGGGAAAAGGTCGTATCGGATTATTCAGCTCTTGAAAGGGACGCCTTAAGGCTTTACACTTCCCTTCCCGCTGAAAGCCATGACGCATACAAGCAACTGATACTCTTCCCCATACAGCTCTTCGCCAATCTCTACAGCATGTATTATGCCCAGGCGATGAACCATTCCCTCCATGAAAAGGGCAACCCGGATGCCGACAAATGGGCGGACAAAGTCATGGAAGCTTTCCGCAGGGACTCCCTCCTCATGGAATCCTACAACAAGGACATTTCCGGCGGCAAATGGAACGGGATGATGACACAGAAGCATATCGGTTACACTTCCTGGAATGACGATTTCCCCTCCGACACTCCCCCGGCGGTCAAAAGGGTCGGAAGCGGAAAAGTCGCGTTCATTTCATCGGACGGATTCGTGGCAATGGACGCTGCCGATTACTCCGGAAAAGTGGAGAACGGGGACAGGAAGTGGACAGTGTATGAGAATTTCGGAAGGGCTGAAAGCGGAATAGCCCTGACCCCGTACACCAGCCGTCCTGAGGGAGACCGTCTCGAATACACCTTCTCTATAGAAGGGCAGACTCCCTCCGAAGCAAAGGTCCATATCATAGTGAAGCCGACACTGGATTTCCTTGGAGAAGGCGGTGTCTTTGAAGTTTCACTTGACGGATGCGATCCGGTCAAAGTCGACTTCAACTCCCGTCTGAACGAGAAACCTGAGAACATCTATTCCGTCTATTATCCCACAGT
>DBWN01000228.1:0-4203 GCA_002308935.1 Bacteroidales bacterium UBA1237
ACCCCGCGATGTGGACTGCAAATATAAGGACAATATTTTAATCTGCAAAATCTTTTTTCTCTTCACCCTCTTTTACAGCCGCTGAAAGGCCTCTGTTTGAGAGGTCAGACAGGAAGGAAACTATCACATCAACTTCTTCAGATTCAATCTGGCGCTGCTCTCCTGTACGAAGATTCTTGACATTGATTGTACCTTGCTGCATCTCATTGCTTCCATTTATCGAAATGAACGGAATAGCCTTTTTCTCGGCATAATCAAACTGCTTCTTAAGCTTCGTTGTTTCAGGGTAGATTTCACAAGATACTCCTAGGTCACGAAGCTTTTTAGCGATTTTGAAAAGATAAGGCAGAGCCTCTGAATCCATGTTAGCAAAAAGAATGGTTGTAGTGCTAGCTAGCCCTTCAGGGAACTTGCCTAATCCTGTAAGAACATCATATATCCTGTCTGCACCGAAGGAAATGCCTACTCCAGACATTCCCGGAAGCCCGAATATACCGGTAAGGTTATCATATCTTCCACCACCGCAGATGCTTCCTATCGCGAAATCTTTCGCCTTGACTTCGAATATCGCTCCGGTGTAATAGTTGAGGCCCCTCGCAAGTGAAAGGTCGATTTCGCATTCCTGGGAAACTCCGGCCGCCTCAATGAATCCGAATAATTCCTCAAGCTCATCAAGACCTTTAAGGCCGGTTTCTGAGACTATACCTGAAGCGGATCCGCCATCCATCAGAGACCGCATGGTGGCAATCTTCTCTGAGGTTGAGCCACTGAGCGAAAGGATGGGTTCAATGACAGCCACAGCTTCATCTGAAAGCCCTCTCTCCTTCATCTCCTCCTTGACGGCATCAAGTCCGATCTTGTCCAGCTTATCGATGGCGACAGTTATATCCACAACCTTGTCCGGGAAACCTGCGATTTCCGCAAAACCCGTCAGCACTTTACGGTTATTGATCTTTATAAGCACATCTATTCCGAAGATGGAGAAGACCTTATCAACTATCTGGACAAGCTCAAGCTCATTGATCTGGGACTTGCTGCCTATTACGTCAACATCACACTGATAGAACTCGCGGTAGCGGCCTTTCTGAGGACGGTCAGCCCTCCATACAGGCTGTATCTGGAACCTCTTGAAGGGGAATGATATCTCATTCTGATGCTGGACAACGAACCTTGCGAAGGGAACGGTAAGGTCATACCTGAGGCCTTTCTCGCAGACCTGCTTCGTAATCGATGCACCATCCAAACTACCGTCGGATGTCACCTCTGAAGGGTTGATTCCTGAGAAAGCGTCTCCTGAATTAAGTATTCGGAAAAGGAGTTTGTCGCCCTCATCTCCATACTTGCCGAGGAGGGTGGAAAGATTCTCCATTGCGGGAGTCTCTATCTGGGAGTATCCGTATGTACGGAAAACGCCGCAAATCGTATCGAAAATATAATTCCTCCGGGCCATTTCCGTCTGGCCGAAGTCTCTGGTGCCCTTGGGGATTGAAGGTTTATTCGCTGCCATATTTATTGATTTATCGTACAAAGTTAGTACTTTTGCATTTAATGTGCGTAAAAGCGGATTCCATTTTTGGGATTGATTGAATAATACTGCTGAAAAATCTTTACAAGAAAATAATATGAAAGAATTCGTGAAAATGGTCCTCGCAGTAATCTGCGGACTGTTCCTGATGTCAATCATCGGATTCGTCCTTATGATCGGATTCATCGGATCTTTGGCATCAGCTTCGGGCAGCAAGCCCGTCATCGCCCGTGAAGGTGTCCTTGACATGGACCTTTCAAAAGTTATGATTTCAGAACAGGGCAATTCCTCACTGTCTTTTGACCCTACCAGCCTCATCCTTGGAGGTGGACCGACCGGCACCCCTATCGGGATTTGGGACGCCGTCCAGGCTATCAACAAGGCAGCCGAAGACAAGTCTGTCAAGTACATCTATCTCAGAGCTGATGGGACCGGAGCCAGCATGGCACTTTCTGAAGAACTCAGGAAGGCTTTGGTGAACTTCAGGAAAAGCGGTAAAGCGATAGTCGCTTTCACTGAAGGCCCCTCAGTAGGTTCTTATTATCTGGCATCCGCTGCAGACAAAATCTACATGTCTTCTGTCGCCGGCAGCACTCCTATGATGACTGGTGTCGGTACAAGACTGATGTTCCTCAAGGACATCCTTGACAAGTTTGGAGTCAACGTACAGCTTATCCGTCACGGAAAATACAAATCCGCAGGTGAAATGTACATCAAGAACGCTCCCAGTCCTGAGAACCTCGAGCAGAATCAGGAGATGATAAATTCCATATGGGAAAGCATGAGCACCAAGATAGCTGACAGCCGTGACTTCACTGCGCAAAGGCTTTCTGAGATGATCGACAACCTGGAGCTCATCTTCCCCGAAGACGTTTTGAAACTCGGGCTCGCCGATGAACTTTTCTCAAGAGAGGAACTCCAGAAGAAGCTCGCCGACCTCGCTGGCGTCGACTCCTACAAGGATATCAAGATGATTCCTTTCGCGGACTATGTTTCAGCTAAGGTCGTACCCAACATCAAGGCCAAGAAGAAGATCGCCGTCATCTATGCTGAAGGCAATATAGTGGAAGGTTCCGCCAAGTCAAACATCGCCGGAGACCGCTTCGCTTCTTTAATCTCCGATATCCGCAAGGATGAGAATGTCAAGGCTGTTGTCTTCAGGGTGTCTTCTCCCGGAGGCAGCGTTACCGCATCTGACAAGATCAAGAAGGAAATCGACCTTCTCAGGGCCGAGAAACCCGTCATCGCATCTTATGGCGACTATGCCGCTTCAGGCGGATACTGGGTGTCCAACAGCTGCGACAAGATTTTCTCTGATGAGACCACTCTCACCGGTTCAATCGGAGTATTCAGCATGATTCCTGATCTGAGCGGTACCCTTAAGGACGTCGTACACATCAATTCAGTGACAGTCGGTTCTTCACCTCACTCCGACATGTTCGGTGGAATGAGACCTCTTACCGAGGAGGAGACCGCCTCCATGCAGGCTTCCATTGAAAAGATCTACGAAACCTTCGTCAACACAGTGGCTGAAGGCAGGGATCTCCGTCCTTCATATGTGGATTCTCTCGCTCAGGGAAGAGTCTGGACAGGTGCTGACGGTCTGAAGATCGGACTTGTCGATGAAATCGGAACTCTTGAGGACGCTATCCATTATGCAGCCGTAACCGCAGGAGATGCTGATCTTTCCGCATGGAATATCGAAGCTTACCCCAAACCCGTCTCACAGATGGAATCAATCATGGAGATGTTCGGAATGGGAGAAGATGCTTCCATCTTCTCAAAGAAGAATGCAGTGGAAAGCGCCATAGAAGGAACTCCTCTCGAGGGCATCTGGAAGAGTTTCAAGGATTGGGACTTCGCCACTTCAGAGAAGTTCTATGCAAGGATGCCTTATGAGATCGTGATCAAATAAGAGCATCTTAGCTTCCAAATAGTTGACACCTCTGTCGGATCAGACCGGCAGGGGTGTTCTTTTTATGCAGAACTCTAGCTAGGAGCTGTCCACTCCCCTGTTCGTCATTTTGATTCGGACCATAGCCTGAAATCAAATACGCTTCTCCCGCATGGAAGCATGACAATATGATCGGGTACAAAGCCGAAAAAGGGCCAGCCCTTAAGGACCAGCCCGATAATTCAAGAGGTGCAGATGAGGTTTAGAACCTCCATCCGAATGTTGCCACGATATCGAAGAGACTTCTCTTGACCACCATCTCAGGAGTGAGTGTACCGTCATCGAAAGTTCCTGCAGGATACTCGAAAGGATAGACGTACATGTCAGGCTTGAAAGTTCCGCGGAGAGCCATGTCAAAGAAGAATGACTTGGGGCTGCTGTAACCGAAACCGATGCTGGCGTTCTGGGTAAGAGCGTTCTTGGCTGCAGTCTCGGGAGCGGTGATGAAACCGTAACCTGCCCTGATAGCGAACTCGGGAAGAGGCTTCACCTCGAAGCCGAGCCTGAGGCTGTGGCTGATGCCCATATTGTTCTCGATATCGGTATTCGTATCAGAGAATCCGCCGTATTCATAATCCAATGTCCTGAAGTACATCCTGCTGTAATCAGTCATCTCGTAATCCGCACTGAAGAGTCCGAATCCGGGAAGAGTGTAAGCGAGACCGGCATTCAGTCTATAAGGAGAGATGAGCCTGTACTCATAACTTCCTTCTTCGGAAACCTC
>DBWN01000228.1:4208-7625 GCA_002308935.1 Bacteroidales bacterium UBA1237
TTGAATGCGATATCACCGGCATACCACCATCTCTCAGAAACTGTCATGGAAGTGGGAGTCTGGATAGCCGCACCGACCCTGAAGTTCGGGGTGGGAAGCCAGATAAGACCAAACTTCGCATATACTCCGCTTCCGTCAACATCCATCTGGGTGCGGTATCTCGCATCAGAGAAGTATGTAGTGACATTGTTTTCGTACTCGATCGGGAAGTCATTCATATTCTGAGCAACCTCCTTGAAGTATGTATTCGTGTTGTAAGAGAGGGCCACCATACCGATGTTGGCACCGAGATAGAAGTTGTCATTGATGTTCATACCGAAGTTGAGCACCATGTCATACTTGCGCCCGGTAGTCCTGCGTCCATACCTCTGATCAAGGGGACCGCCAAGACCGATAGTCCCGTCAGGGAATATCCTCTCTGTAGCACCGATGAACTGGGAGTCGGATCCGCCGTATGTCGAAATCATTCCGGTCCTCCAACCGATGATGTCATCCCAAGGATAAGTGCCGGAAGAATAGGTCGCTTCGTCGAGACCTGCTCCGGTAGCTCCATCGGCCATAGCCCATGAAGCCATGGATCCGAGATAAGTCGTCTGGTCGTTAGGGCCACCTGCACCGTATTCCTCAGTGAAGATATTGGTGCCGTTGCCTACGAAACCGAACGATATACCCTTGACTCCGTATGAACGGCCGGTCTTCTGGTTAATGACGATGCCGAAGTTAGGCATGCCGAACTTTGAAGGGCTTTTTTTCTCCAGTGCTGAGAAAGTTGAAGATGTAGCCGGAGTGCCATTGAACTGGGCTGATGAGGAAATGATGGTGATTCCAGGAGTGAGGGTGAACTGAGAGTAACCGTTCACGGCTGAACCTGCGGGGTTGATGCCGACGGAGCCCAGATCACCTCCAAGAGCGGTGAAGGCATTGCCCATAGCGATGCTCCTTGCCGTTCCGTAATAGTTGTTCTCGCTGTAGCGGAGGGCGTCATACATGTCCTGAGCACCTGCCGCGACGCTGAAAGCGAGGGCGAGGGAAAGTATTGCTGATATTCTTTTCATTTCAATCAAATTCTTTTCAAGTAGTGTTTCAGGTCGGTTCATTATAGTATGTCCCGGTTGCCCGGGACAATTCAATTAGCGCCTTCCGCCACCGCTGCTGGAACGGCCACCGCCGCTGCTGCTGCCACCGCCGGAATATCCGCCACCTCCGGAATATCCACCGGAACGGGAAGCTCCGCCAGAGTAGCCACCGCCAGAGTATCCTCCGGAGCGTGAAGAGCTGCTGGATGAAGAGCTACGGTAAGAGCCGGATGAAGATGATCCGCTGCTGCGGTATGAACCAGCTGATGAAGAACGGCTGTATGAAGTACCCGAGGACTGCCTTGTCGGCTGGCTGCTCCTCACTGCTGAAGAGGATGAGCTTGACGATGAGGTAGAAGGCCTGCGGTATACGCTGCTGTTGGAGCTGCGGGTCGCTGATCCTGAAGAAGGAGTAGTCGAACGGACGGTTGAAGAACCGCTGCGGACTGCTGTTCCGCTCTGGGACCTTGCCACAGATGATGAAGTGGATCCACTACGTACTGAAGAAGACGAGCTGGATGAACGGACGGTGTTACCGGTAGCGTTGCGGACTGTGGTACCGCTGCTGTTACGTACGGCGGTTGAGCCGTTGCTGCGTACAGTTGTTCCGGAAGAACGCACTGCGTTCGAAGTAGCTGTCCTTGTGACTGCCTCTGCCGAAGTCCTGCCTACGCGGGTAGCGCTTGAAGACCTTCTGACAGTGGAAGCAGAACCTGTGGATTCACCGGCCTTGGTGGCACCTGAAACCCTCGACGCGCCTACTCGCCTTACATTGGTGGCGATGGTGCCCATTCCGTCACCGCGGCGTCCGCCTACGGTATTGGTTCTGGGTGTCCAGACTACGTCATGCCAGTATCCGCCGTGGTGAGGATAGAATCCTCCGCCGTACCAGTAGCTGCCGTAATAGCCGTAATATCCATAGTAAGGATAGCCCCAGCCCCTGTAGTACCAAGGATCCCAATACCAGGATGAGTATCCCCAACCCCAACGGTCGTAATACCAAGGATCCCAGTACCAGCTGCTGTAATACCAAGGGTCATAGTACCAATAGCTTCTAGGACCCCAATACCAGCTGCTGTAGTAAAAAGGACTCCAGCGGAGTGAGATGGGAGTATACCAAGGATCCCAGAACATGGATGAGTAATGCCAATATGAATAAGGTGAATAACCTGCCCACATGTCATAGTTATTGTTCTGGAACACCGTTACTGTGGTGGTTCCTGCTTTTCTGTCGAACTTGTATGAAGCGGACATGTTTTCGGGGAGGAAGAGCGTATCGTTCTGACCGCTCCTGAGATATACCTCAGAGACCTTGGTCTCTTCGACGAGAGCGTCTACGTCTGATGATGAAGCCATAGCCACCTCTGAAGGTGAAGCCTCAGTCCTATAGTAGATGCCGTCTTGGAACTGCTGCCCTGAAGAAGCTACCTGAACAGCGGAACCGCATGCCGAGAGAGCAAGCGCCGCAAACAGAAGGGTGATGTTCTTTCTCATAATCGGATCTCCTATAATTAAGTTTGTTATTATGCTTATATCGTGTTATAAAGTAGTCTCTGTTCTTTCATATATACTTGGGGTCTGATGTTTGGAAAAATCCGTGCGTTTCTTTACCCAAGTTTTTGTATCTTTGTCCCCCGTTGGGGAACTTCAATTTGAAGTATTGCAATTTTCATACCCATGACAAAATGTCCGGTCCGAGTCCCTGGAGGGATCTGAATCAAGGTCTGTAAATTGTTCTCATCTTCAATTGTTCTTCTAATTTATTTAATGATGCGAGAAAAGGTCAATTCGTTACAAGGAAAATGAATTAATTTCCAAACATGAATATCGCTTTTTCTCCACTACAAGGTTAAACATTATTCCGAAAATAAACAAACATTGTCAACGAAATGGCGGATCAGATAACTAAACGCTCAGAAAATTACTCCCAATGGTACAGTGACCTGGTGATGAAGGCCGACCTTGCGGAGCAGTCACAGGTAAGAGGATGCATGGTGATCAAACCCTACGGATACGCGATATGGGAAAAGATGCAGAGGATTCTTGACGACATGTTCAAGAAGACCGGCGTCCAGAACGCATACTTCCCCCTATTCATCCCCAAGTCATTCTTCAGCCGCGAGGCAGAACACGTGGCAGGTTTCGCGAAGGAATGTGCAGTAGTGACACACCACCGTCTGATGAACGATCCTGACGGCAAAGGTGTCGTTGTGGACCCTTCTGCAAAGCTTGAAGAGGAACTCATCGTCCGCCCTACTTCAGAGACCATCATCTGGAGCACATACAAGAACTGGATCACATCATGGAGAGACCTTCCCATCCTTTGCAACCAGTGGGCGAA
>DBWN01000228.1:7691-10180 GCA_002308935.1 Bacteroidales bacterium UBA1237
GCACAGCAGGAAGCAAGGACAATGGTCGACGTATATGCCAAATTCGCCAGGGATACCATGGCCCTTCCGGTCATAGTAGGACACAAGAGCCCCAACGAAAGGTTCGCCGGTGCTCTCGATACCCTCACTATCGAGGCGATGATGCAGGACGGAAAAGCCCTTCAGGCAGGGACCTCCCATTTCCTCGGTCAGAATTTCGCGAAGTCTTTCGATGTCCAGTACACTGACAAGGAAGGAAAGTCACAGTACGTCTGGGCTACTTCATGGGGCGTTTCAACAAGGCTCATGGGAGCTCTTGTAATGGCTCACGGAGACGACAACGGTCTTGTTCTCCCTCCCGCCCTGGCTCCTATCCAGGTGGTAATGGTTCCTATCTATCGTAAAAGCGAAGAGATGGAGGCCATCCTCGAGAAGATGGAGGAGATAAAGAAAGGTCTCGAAGCACAGGGACATTCAGTGAAGATCGACAACCGTGACACCCTGAGGCCCGGATTCAAGTTCGCGGAATGGGAACTCAAGGGAGTTCCGGTACGCCTTGCCATCGGTCCTCGTGACCTTGAGAACGGAACCGTCGAAGTGCACCGCAGGGACACCCTCACAAAGGAGACCATGTCTCTTGAAGGCATAGGTGACCATATCGCCGCCCTTCTTGATGACATCCAGGCCAACATCTACAAGAAGGCCTTCGACTTCAGGGAAGCCAACGTCGAGAAATGCGACGACTGGGAGGAATTCAAGGAGAAGATCACCCAGGGCAAGTTCCTTCTCTGCCATTGGGACGGAACAGCCGAGACGGAACAGAAGATAAAGGACGAAACAAAGGCCACAATCCGCTGCATCCCTATCGACAGCTTCGTATGCGAGGAAGAAGGCAAGGACATCTATTCCGGCAAACCTTCAAGCCAGAGAGTAGTGTTCGCTATAGCTTACTAATACAGAATCCCTATTACTGGACAGTTAACAAATAACCCCATGAAGAAAATCACAGTTCTAGCAGCAGCGATCCTGGCGACAGGTTATGTATCCTTCGCCCAGACTGACGCACAGAAGGCAGCCGCCCAGGCTGCTCAGGCAATAGCTCAGGCTCCCGAGACTGAAGTCCAGGCTCCCAAGCCATCATATTGGACAAAGTCTTTGATGACACAGCTCAACTTCGCCCAGAACTCCTATTTCAACTGGGCAAAAGGAGGCAACAACAACGTAGCTTTCACTTCCTATATCGACGCTCACGCGGATTACAAGAAGGGAGACATGCTATGGACGAACCGCCTGCAGCTTGATTATGGCTTCCTGTATTCTGAGGACAAGCCTATCATGCAGAAGAGCAAGGACCGTATGCTCCTTGAAAGCAACTGGGGTCTAAAAGCTACCGAGAAACTTTACTATTCCGCGAACTTCACTTTCCTGAACCAGTTCACTCACGGTTATACCTACGGAACCCCTTCCGTCCAGGATCCCACAATACGTGACTGGAAAGATGCAAGGACACTCAAATCAGGTTTCCTGGCTCCTGGTATCGTCACCCTCGGTCTCGGTTTGAAATGGGTCCCCAACAAGTGGCTCACGATCAACGTCTCCCCTTTGACAGGAGGTTTCACAATCGTGAAAGAAGAACAGCTGAGGAAAGCGTACGGAATGGTGCTCAAGCCCAAATATGAGGGCGAAGTCGACCCTATCGGCAGTTACTATCGTCCTGCAAGGTTTGAACTCGGTGCCCAGGTCGTCGCTGACGCTAAGCTCAAGATCAACGACAACTTCGAAGCGAGCACCCATCTCATCCTCTTCTCCAACTACCTCAAGAATCCTCAGAACATCCGTGTGAACTGGGACAACCTCTTCATGTGGAAGCTCGCCAAGTATTTCACCCTAACCCTGACGACCAACCTCATCTACGATGATACGGTCCTTATCACAGACAAGAACGGTGTTGCCAGAAAGAACGTACAGTTCCTTGAGGCTCTCCAGTTCGGATTCACCTACACATTCAGTTCAAAGAAGGACTAAAGTCCGTCAGACGGAAAATACAGAATAGAATGATTCTCTGCCGTCTTTCCCCTAAGGGATAGGGCGGCAGAATGCGTTAAAAAGGATATGCAGGAGATTTTTGACAAGACTTTGTCATCCATCGGTTTCGAAGGGAAGATCCTCCTTGCCGTAAGCGGCGGGGTGGATTCGATGTGCATGGCATATCTTTTCCTCCATTCGAAGTTGACCGGGATAAGGGAAGGCTTTGAGATAGCCCATTGCAATTTCCAATTGAGGGGAGAAGAAAGCGAAGGTGACGAAAGGATGGTCAAGGAATGGTGCTCATCCAACGGCGTCCCTTTCCATTCAAAGCGCTTCGACACGGTCGGCTACGCCAAGGAGAACGGCATCAGCATAGAGATGGCTGCAAGAGAACTTCGCTACGAGTGGTTCGAAAGCCTTGCGACCCTTGGAGAATTCGATGCTGTCGCGGTCGCCCACAACGCCAATGACAATGCCGAGAC
>DBWN01000228.1:10320-11265 GCA_002308935.1 Bacteroidales bacterium UBA1237
TGCGCTGAAAAGAACGGTATACCTTACAGAGAGGACAAGACCAACCTCAGCGATGAATATAAACGCAACCGTATCCGTCACAAGGTGATTCCCGTGCTGGAGGAACTGAATCCGTCTCTTCTTGCCACTTTGGCTTCCGATATGCTCCATTTCAGGGAAGCTGATTCTATCACAGATGATTACTTCTTTTCCGCACTTGAGAGAATACTGGAAAAAGACAAGGATTCAGACAAGATTTACGGAAGGACCGCCATGACCATAAAAAGAGATCTTCTCGCCAAGGAAAGGTTCAGGCATTTCATACTCCATAGACTGATGACCCCGTGCGGCTTCACTCCCTCACAAATCGACTCACTTGACAGACTTGTCGGTGAAAATGCGGATGTCACCTTTTCCGGTAAGACATTCATTGCAGAAGGAGGAAGGGTCGTCACCGGCAAGAATATTATTATAATATATAGGTATTCACCGGCATCATTCAGAAAAAAGGATATTGCTCCGGAAAAACAGAATGAAGAAGGTTCTGTTGAAATGGACATAACAGGACCGGGAGAGTATTCTCTTGATGGAGTGAGATTCAAGGTCGAGGAACTCCCCTGGAAAAAATCCATGTCGCCGAAACAGAGTGAAGGGGTTATCATTATGGATCAGGACAAAACAGGATTCCCACTTCACTTACGTCATTGGCAAGACGGTGACTGGATGAAGCCACTCGGGATGAAAGGCAAGAAAAAGAAACTCAGCGACCTGTTTGTCGATCTGGGATACAGTCTTCCGATGAAAGAAGACGCAATTATTATATCAGGACCGGATATCGCTGTCACATCAGAAGCAAATGAAGATCAGACTATTGTCCCGGACAGTCAGGTGATTGCCCTTCTCGGAAGCAGGATTTCAGAAGATGTCAAAGTGTCTTCTTCTACGAAATCTATCATAAAAATAACC
>DBWN01000099.1 GCA_002308935.1 Bacteroidales bacterium UBA1237
TACAGCCGGCTACTCTGTGATTCCGGAATACATGGACGAGAGCTTTGATTCCGACGACTACTCTTCCAGAGAATTGTGCAAAGTCATCGGGGACGCACTGAAGCTTTCAACCGGAATCAGAATCTCGGATATTCAGTTAGAAGATGCAATTGTCCGAAGAATTCGGGAGTTAAAGGCTGAAAAAGCGGAACTTGTCAACGGAGAGCTTGATGAAAAAGACATTATCAGGCTGAAAGAAGTAAACAACGAATTAAAAGAGCTGAATGTAGATCCCTGGGAGGGAATAGCTGCCTTTCTGCCGGAACAGTATAAGGCTGCCATGAATTCCGGGGCGCTCCCCGATAATCTTCGAGATGAAGTGCGGACTCAGATTGGAAATACTGCCACAGAGCTGATTGGTAAGTCAAAACGCTTTTTTGAGGAAGAAATCCAGCTCCTCAGTCAGAACATTCAGGAAGATGAAAACCGTCTTGCCACGCTCCGCATGAAGAAAAAAGAGCAGGAAGAACTTGTCGCAAGCCTTCATGACGAGCTGGAACAGACAAAGGAAGAGCTCGATGAACTTGCGAACACATACCAGTGTGAAGTCAAAGAAGGAGCTATCGAGCGGGCTATGGCCGCAAAGAAAGCCCAGATTGAAAAGTCGATCCCCGGCGACAGAAGCGACTTTGAAGAGTTCCTGAACGAATTTGTCGATTATATTGACGAACTCGACGGCGATTTTGCTCTGGAGAACGAGGTATATCTGAATTCCTACATCAATGCCTGCAATGTTGTAGGTGTATCCTGCACGGAAAACTCCCTTACACTCAGCCAGAAAGGGTTTAGTGCGTTTGATGTAGTCATAATTGATGAGGTAAGCAAGGCCACACCGCCGGAGATTCTTCTTCCTCTGCTTATGGCCAAGAAAGCGATTCTGGTAGGAGACCATCGACAACTGCCTCCGCTGTTTGGAGAACACCAGACATCGTATCAGGAATATGTAAATGAACTTGATGAAGACGACGAGGAAAGCCGCCAGCTTCTCAGCGCAGAAAACTACAAACGGTTCGAGTCGTTGGTTACGAATTCACTGTTCCGGAGACACTATGAGCAGGCAAACCCCAACATTAAAGGCGCATTACTTGTGCAGTACAGAATGCACCGCGACATCATGAATGTTATCAATATGTTCTATGATGGAAAGCTGCGAGCCGGATATTCGGAAGATGAGGAACAGTCCGTGAAAAGCCATGGGGTTACCATTCGCAGTCCAAAGAGTAACGCTGCTCTTGTCACGGCGGATCATCACGCATACTGGTTTGATTCTTCGTCATTTGCCGGGCGGGAAGTTTATGAGACAAGGAAAAAGGGCGGCACATCCATGTTCAACCGGCTGGAAGTCGCTATCATTACAGAGCTTGTACGCCAAATTAACTCATCCTATGCAGACAGAGAGAAACCGGCTGAAATCGGTATAATCAGCTTCTATATGGAGCAGGTCAATATGGTCCGTGAAGCTCTGCGGAAAATGAAATTGGAGCATGTGCGCTATGAGGTTAACACGGTAGACCGCTTCCAGGGAAAAGAAAAGCCGATTGTGATTGTAAGCCTGGTTCGGAATGTCAAAGTTGGACGCCGTTATGACGCGTCTTATGTTAAGGCATATGAACGAATTAATGTCGCATTTTCGCGTGCACAAAACCTGCTTGCCATCGTAGGTTCCAGTAACATGTATGAAGGGGAAGAGATCGTCATTAAAGACATGGAGACCGGAAAAGATCTCCCACCCAGAAGAGTGTATAAAGACATCATGGACAGACTGGCTTTACAGGGATGCTTTATCAGCGCTGACGATATCCTGGATCCTAATGCCGAAGAGGCAGTTTTTCCACGTGAGGTAAGGTGAGAAGATGATTGTTGCAGAAAAAAAGATCAGGGTACCGTTTAAAGAGTACGAGATCCTGATAAAAAGCAATGTCATGAGAAAACTGACAATCATGGAGTGGACACTGCTCCACGTTGTCAAGGATTATTCTGCTTTTCCACAATACCAGGACAAGACTTTAAGCTTCTTTTTCGAAGAACTGCTTGGTATGACACGCAGTGAGCTGCTTATTCGTCCGTGTCTGAATGATATGATCGGAGCCGGATTGATAACAGTGGATAACTACTCGCCTTATGACATGGTCGGACGTATCCTTGTCAAATCTGTGAAGTTTACAGAGCTTGGTGCGGCGACCGTCCAGCGTGGCTATGTTCCGGGTGATGTTCGCGAGACAGGGGAAAAGCTCTTCTACAATCTTCTGAAAGGGGAGTATACAGAGAGCCCTGGCTCTGAATATGGAAGCGGCTTAAGCAGCTATTCCTATGTCTACTGTGATGAGGTTGTTGCGGATGAATATCAGTTTGAACCTGATGCCGTCCGCAGAGGGATCAATCGCGGGAAGCTTTGGAATAGCAAATACCATGACAACAATGTGGAAGCGATAGAAGTCAGCGCAACGAAAGACAGCACAGCGTGGTATACTTCGAAACTCACTATTGATGTGGACCCGGAAGGGACAATAACTTCCAACTTCCCATATAATCGGTACACAGAGGATGCCGTTGTTCATATCCTTTCTGAGAAGCTTCCCTGGAGAGAAGAACCAGAAAGTATGCCGGTAGAATGGGACAGAGCGAAGCCTTTGCCGGAGCAGGTGTTCTGTGGGGATAAAATACTGAATGAGGTTATCCGTGCAGCAATCTCCGAAAAGACGATTTTGCTCCATAGTGCGCTCTGGGATGCTGTTTCGGACACGATTCAGGAACTGAGCGATCATACA
>DBWN01000103.1:0-1642 GCA_002308935.1 Bacteroidales bacterium UBA1237
GAGGTTTGGGCACTCGAGGCATTCGGTGCAGCCAACGCTCTCCAGGAGATCCTCACCGTCAAGTCGGATGACGTCACCGGCAGGTCCAAGACCTACGAGGCTATCGTCAAGGGAGATCCCATGCCGACACCCGGTATACCCGAGTCACTCAATGTGCTCCTGCATGAGCTCCGTGGCCTCGGCCTCAAGGTTACCCTTGACTAAGGGCGCAACAGCAGCAAGTCAAATGATTTGAGAACAGAAGAAATATGCCTACTTTCAACAATAAGGAAAACAAAGTCAAGAGCAATTTCCAGAAGATCAGCATCTCGCTGGCATCTCCTGAGGACATCATCGAGAGGTCCTGCGGAGAGGTTCTGAAGCCCGAAACCGTCAACTACAGGACATACAAACCCGAAAGGGACGGTCTGTTCTGCGAGAAGATTTTTGGACCCACCAAGGACTACGAGTGCTATTGCGGAAAGTACAAGAGGATCAGGTACCGCGGTATCGTCTGCGACAGGTGCGGCGTCGAGGTGACTGAGAAGAAGGTCCGTAGGGAAAGGATGGGTCACATCACCCTTACTGTCCCTGTAGCCCACATCTGGTACTTCAAGAGCGCCCCCAACAAGATTTCCGCGCTTCTCGGCATGCCCGCCAAGAAGCTTGAATCCGTCATCTACTACGAGAAGTATGTCGTCATCAATCCCGGAACCAGCGGTCTTGAGAAACTTGACCTGCTCTCCGAGGACGAGTACCTCGATATTCTTGACAAGGTAAGGGGAACAGAAGATCCCGAAGACCCTTCCACGAAGTTCGTGGCCAAGATGGGTGCTGAAGGTGTCTACGACCTCCTTAAGGAAATCAACGTCAAGGAACTCGCCAACAGCCTCCGCGAGGCTATGGCTACCGAGACCGCCCAGCAGAGGAAAGCTGAACTGCTCAAGAGACTTTCCATCGTCAAATGGTTCGAGGAGTCAGACGGAATCAACCGTCCGGAATGGATGATCATGAAGGTCATCCCCGTCATACCTCCGGATCTCCGTCCTCTCGTTCCCCTCGATGGAGGAAGGTTCGCCACATCTGATATCAATGACCTTTACAGAAGGGTCATCATCAGAAACAACCGTCTCAAGAGGCTCATCGAGATCAAGGCCCCTGAGGTGATCCTCAGGAATGAGAAGCGTATGCTCCAGGAAGCTGTCGACTCACTGTTCGACAACTCCAAGAAGTCAAGCGCGGTGAAGAGCGAGTCCAACAGGGCGCTGAAGTCCCTGTCCGACTCCCTGAAGGGAAAGCAGGGCCGCTTCCGTCAGAACCTCCTCGGAAAGAGGGTCGACTATTCAGCACGTTCGGTCATCGTCGTAGGACCTGAACTGAACATGCATGAATGCGGTCTTCCGAAGTTCATGGCAGCGGAACTCTACAAACCTTTCATCATCCGCAAGCTCATCGAAAGGGGTATCGTCAAGACAGTCAAGTCCGCTAAGAAGATCGTCGACCGCAAGGATCCCGTCATTTGGGACATCCTTGAGAATGTCATGAAGGGACATCCTGTGCTCCTCAACCGTGCACCTACCCTTCACAGGCTCGGTATCCAGGCTTTCCAGCCCAAGATGATCGAAGGAAAGGCCATCCAGCTGCATCCTCTCGCCTGTACCGC
>DBWN01000103.1:1648-6047 GCA_002308935.1 Bacteroidales bacterium UBA1237
GATGGTGACCAGATGGCTGTCCACCTCCCTCTCGGAAACGCTGCGATCATGGAAGCACAGCTTCTCATGCTCGGTTCCCAGAACATCCTCAACCCGGCCAACGGTACTCCTATCACCGTTCCNNATGGTGCTCGGTCTGTACTACATCACAAAGCAGAGAGCCGGTGCAAAGGGTGAGAACAAGTATTTCTACGGTCCCGAAGAGGTTATCGTAGCCCTCAACGAGAAGGCTATCGACCTCCACGCTCTTATCAACGTACGTCTTCCCAAAGACAAGAATGACGAGAGCAAGGGATTCGAGATCGTCCCCACTACTGCAGGAAGAATCATCGTGAACCAGTACGTTCCCGATGAGGTCCCTTATGTGAACGAAGTCCTCGGAAAGAAAGCACTGAGGAAGATCATCACCACAGTCATCAAGAATACCGGTGTCACCCGCACCGCTCAGTTCCTCGATGACATCAAGAACCTCGGTTACGACCGTGCGTTCAGGGCCGGTATATCCTTCAACCTCGGTGACGTTCTTATTCCTGAAGAGAAGAAGAAACTCATCGACGAAGGTTACAAGCAGGTTGAGGAGATCAAGGGAAGCTTCGGAATGGGATTCATCACGAACAACGAGCGCTACAACAAAGTCATCGACCTTTGGGGTGCGATTGACAACAAGCTCACCGAGATAGTGAAGAAGCAGATTTCCCAGGACCAGGGAGGCTTCAACCCTGTCTACATGATGCTTGACTCCGGAGCCCGTGGTTCAACCCAGCAGATCAAACAGCTCTGCGGTATGCGAGGCCTCATGGCTAAGCCCCAGAAGAGCGGCGCTGCCGGTGCGGAGATTATCGAGAACCCTATCATTTCCAACCTTAAGGAAGGTATGACAGTGCTCGAGTACTTCATCTCCACCNNNNCTTGCCGATACCGCCCTCAAGACCGCTGACGCAGGTTACCTGACAAGGCGTCTTGTCGACGTGTCTCACGACGTTATCATCACCGAAGAGGATTGCGGAACTCTCCGCGGACTCATGGCTTCAGCCATAAAGAACAAGGACGAAGTCGTTGAATCCCTCGGAGAAAGGATTCTCGGACGTACTTCAGTACACGATATCTTCAACCCTCTCACCGGAGAGCTCATCCTTCCTGCAGGACAGGAGATCAGGGAGAAGGAAGCTGCCCTTATCGACACACTTCCTATCGAGCAGATAGAGATCCGCTCGGTCCTCACCTGCGAGTCCCGCAAGGGTGTCTGCGCGAAATGCTACGGACGTAACCTCGCTACCAGCCGTATGGTTGAGAAGGGAGAAGTCGTCGGTGTCATCGCCGCTCAGTCAATCGGTGAGCCTGGTACCCAGCTTACCCTCCGTACTTTCCACGTTGGTGGTACCGCATCATCTACTGCTGCGGATTCATCCATCGAGTCCAAGTACAACGGCAAGCTCCAGTTCGAAGAACTCAGGACCATCCAGAGAGTCACCAAAGAAGGCGACACTGAAGAAGTTGTCGTCAGCCGTATGACTGAACTCCGCATCATTGATGAGACGACAGGAATCACATTCTCACAGTATGACGTACCTTACGGATCAGTGCTCCACTTCAAGGACGGTGATGTCGTTAAGAAGGGCGACCTCATCTGCGAATGGGATCCTTACAACGCCATCACGATCGTCGAGACTGCCGGTATCGTACGCTACGAGAACATGATCGAAGGAAACACCTTCCGTGGAGAAATCGGAGACGAGTTCGCTGTCGCAAGGGATAAGGTCATTATCGAAAGCCGTGACAAGACCCGTAACCCTACGCTCTATATCATCAATGAGGCCGGTGAGACCATCAAGCAGTACAACCTCCCTGTCGGAGCTCATGTACTCCCTGCTGACGGTGATTCCGTCAAGCTTGGTGACATCATCATCAAGATCCCTCGTGCGATCGGTAAGTCAAGCGATATCACCGGAGGTCTCCCCCGTGTCACCGAACTCTTCGAGGCCCGTAATCCTTCTAACCCCGCCATCATCTCAGAGATCAACGGTGAGGTCATCATGGGCAAGGTCAAGAGAGGTAACCGCGAGATTTCCGTGAAGAACCGCTCCGGCATCACCAAGAGCTATCTGGTACCCCTTACCAAGCAGATCCTCGTTCAGGAGAACGACTACGTCAGAGCCGGAACAAGGCTTTCCGACGGCGGAGTCTCCCCTACCGATATCCTCAATGTCCTCGGCCCCGTCAAGGCTCAGGAGTACATTGTAAATGAGGTGCAGGCAGTCTACCGCCTCCAAGGTGTGAAGATCAACGACAAGCACTTCGAGATCATCGTAAGGCAGATGATGCGCAAAGTCCAGATCCTGAATCCTGGCGACACAGAGTTCCTGCCTGAGGAACTTGTCGACAAGTGGAAGTTCATGGATACCAATGACAACATCTACGGTAAATACTATATCCTCGACAAGGGAGATTCAACCCGTTATCTCAACGGTGGAATCGTCTCCGCAAGAGAAATGCGCAACGAGAACGCTTCTCTTGAGCGTCAGGGACTCCGCATGATGTCAGTCAGGGAGGCAAGGCCCGCAACAGCAAGCCAGGTTCTCCAGGGTATCACAAGGGCTGCCCTCAAGACCGACAGCTTCATCTCCGCGGCTTCATTCCAGGAGACGACAAAGGTCCTCTCTGAGGCTGCAATCCGCGCAAGGGTCGACTATCTCGAGGGCCTGAAGGAGAACGTCATCAGCGGTCACCTCATCCCTGCAGGTACAGGTCTCAAGGATTACCAGGACATCGTCGTAGGAAGCAAAGAAGAATACGAGAGGGAGATGAACGAACTCTAGTATCTTTGCTGATACGGAAAATGCATTCGAGGGAGACATTCCACTTTCGGGGTGTCTCCCTTTCTTTTGTCAGTATTCCTCCTTAAGCCTACTAAGAACGATTCCTGTTGACCAAGTTGTCCGGAATCAGTATTTTTGCGCTGATGAGTTCAAAAAGTTCGGGATTCCATGATTTGATAGGAAGGTATTCTACCGCTGTGTCGGAAGAGTACTCTTCACCGTCATACGAAGTCTCAAAGAATGGAGCGGTATTCTTTTTCCCCGAAAACAGCGACGGGCAATTCCGTTCTTCATACATTGACAGGGTTGCTCCTCTTGTGAGGGAACTTCTGGAAATGGAGAGATCCGAAGGCCTGCCGAAACTGTCAGGGCTGATCCAGGACTATATTCACTATGATGACGTCCTGGGAAGGATCCTTATACACCGCAACCCTAAATGCAAGAAGCTGGTCGCTTCTTTCCCGGGCAAAAAGTCCATCCGGTTGAGCATGCCTCCGGTGTTTCCGTTCTTATCAGGTGTTGACATCATTGAGAAAAACAGGGCCAAACTTCTGGATGCGATGAAAAGGGCTGGACTGGAACCGGATTTTTCCTATCAACCCGCCAGTCAAACAAAAGCAGGACGGAACTCCAAATCCGACCCGAAAGCCATGGACGGAAAATCCGTATACAATGACGAAGTGATCGGAGAGGTGACCGTCCTTGTCAAGAAAGGAACAAGGAGCATAACGCTCAAGATAGAGCGCTCAGGCGAAGTGGTTCTTTCAATTCCCTCCAAATCCAGATACAATGCCGGAATAGAATTCATAAAGGCAAAAAGGTCGTGGATTGAAAAGACCAGAAACAGAATTAATTCAAAGAAGGCGTTGCTGACTCCTGAGATCCTGTCGGACAGGAAAAAACTGAACGGCATATATCGGGACAGCATACCGGTGCTGACGCAAAGAGCAGCCCAAATAGCCACATTGCTTGGCACTGAACCATCATCGGTCAAAGTGGGTTCATACACCGCCAAATGGGGGAAATGCTCGACAAAAGGTGAGATAACCCTGAATTTCGTTACAGCACTGTTGCCTGACATTCTTCGTGACAGCATCATCATCCATGAGATGACCCATCTGAGACACATGAATCACAGTGACGGCTTCCATAATCTCTTGGAGCAATACCTTGGAGTATATCTGAATCATGAGCTGAAGAGATACAGAGAAGAGTTTCCTCAGGACACCAAACCTTCGGATGATAACGTTCAACTCATTAAAGAATGGAACGGTTATACGTATCTTATAGGCATCTTAAAGAAGGTAGAACGCAGCAGGTCTGTTCGTCCTCTGCAGAAAGTCATCAATGATGAACTGAAAAAATACTCAATAAGGTAGAATTCCCTCTTCATAGCGCAACAAAATCCTCCAAAAACAGCGGTAAAAGTTTGTTTTCCGCTTGAAATTCAGTACCTTTGCACCGCTTTTCGCCTCAATAAAAAATCAGGAAACAGTTTTATTGATGGTAAAGCCTTGTGTTTCAATTATTTTATTAACAATTCATTAAATTTTTTGCGAAATGGCTGAATATTTGATGCCTGA
>DBWN01000100.1 GCA_002308935.1 Bacteroidales bacterium UBA1237
CTCCAGTCCTTTATTATAGGATAGCGGTCGGCGGCCGGGTTGGGCTTTCCCCTGTAAAGGCGTGGAACGTATCCGTCTTCAAGGGATGCTACGGAAGGGATTTTCACACTGCCGTGGCCTATGGCGGATGCCGCGAGAGCGGCGCTGCGGATGTCGGCGGGGGCGGTGCTTTCTGTGTATGCGTAACCGGTGCGTTCGCCGGAAAGCACCCTTATTCCCACTCCGTAGTCCACATGGAATCCTCCTGCGGAGACTTCCCCGTCACGTAGGAAAAGGTCGCTGAAGGAGCTGTTCTCGAAGTAAAGGTCAGCCCAGTCTCCTCCTCCTGAGAGGGCTTGGGCGATAAAGTCCTCAAGGTCTTTGACGGTGACCCTGAAAGTGTCAAGATAATACTGTGCGGGATTGATCATTCTTGGTTCTGCTGCTGAGGTGGATTGTCATTATAGAGGCGTTTGGCTTCCTCTTCCTGTTCGAGTTCGATTCCCACCATTTTTGACAAATGTTCTATTTCAGTGTATTTGAGGTTGTCTTTGACGATCATGCTGTTCTTCCACCCCTGGGCGACCACTTTGAAAGGGGTCTCGGAGTTGTCCGCGAGGATCCACCTGTCAGCCAAGTCCCTGTAATCTTCGAAGAAGTACCTGAGTCCCATATAGTATCTTCTGCGGATGACGTCCTCCGGTATCCCGTGGCCTCCGGTGGAGACTCTCGCTCTCACTCTTTCGATGGCCAGCTCGGGGGAGTTCAGCCAGAAGTAGAGCACAGTCACGAAATAGCCCCTTGCCTGGGCGAGCCGGATGGTCTTTCTGAGGCTTCTTGTCGAGAGGGTGGTCTCTATTCCGAAGTCTTCGTTCCTTTCGAAAAGGAATCTGGTCTTTATCAGCATGTAACGGCTGGCGGAAACGCTGGCGGCTTCCGGCTTGAAAGGGGAGAGACCTTTAGCGAACTCGTCGGAATTCACGAACTGGCTGCAGCCGAGGATCTCGGGCAGCATCGTGTAGGAGGCGGTTGTCTTACCGCTTCCGTTGCATCCGGATATTATGTACAGGTTCGGCATCGTCTCTGTTACGGCATATTATACTGCCGGATTGATGATTTTTTCCGGATTTTTCGCATGGGTTACGCCGTATCCGAAAAGAGCAAAGTCCCCTTTACAGGGATCGCCCGGGAAGATTCCGTCGAAAGCAGAGGTTATCTCCTTGACTGTCACTATGTCCTTCTGGTTCCTCGAAGTGAGTCCCAAAGCTGAGGCTTGGGTATGCACATGCACATCCAGAGGGATGAGAAGTTCGCTCGGGGAAGTGTTCTTCCAAAGTCCAAGGTCGACTTTCCCGTCGTCCCTCACCATCCACCTTCTCATCATGTTTATCTTCTTGTTAGGCGCTTTGGGGTCACTTTTCTGCCCGTAGATCAAAGTCCTTATGTCATCCTGGGACAGGGATTCCAGGGAATCGTATCCGCCATAATAATCTTTGAGGCGTGAGCAGATGGCCGCGCAGTCGCACCATTTGATGGTCCTGTGGACGCTTAAGGGTTCATCCCTCCATTCTCCTTTCATGACAAAGTCGTAGGGCTTCCACTCCATGTGGTCGAAAAGGCGTGTCAGATCCCTTACGATCATCGCTCTTCTTCCCCATGCGAAATGCGCCGAAAATACTGCGGCCACTTCGATGTCCTTCAAAGATGCTCCCATGGAAACGAACTTCCTCGGGAAGGCTATCGGGTCTTCCTGGAAATACTTCGGGTCATTGTACTTTTCCGCCCACTGAATGAGCGTCTTTTCGATGTCTTCTGTCATAATGAAATGGTGGGGTCCGAAGGACAAAGATAGAAAGAATACTTGACCCTAGGAAAAAATACCCTCGGGCTATGGGGGAATTCTGCCGCTTCTGAAAGAACTTTTCTATCTTTGTATTCGCCGGAGGAGAGAAAGCAAAGCCTCCGGAGAAATCGGATGCCGAACAGATTCACTCCCGACCCGCAGGCGGTCGGAACATATTTCAGATTGCTGAGGAGGTCCCTCTGGGGCACTCCCGCAGGGGAAACTCCCGCTCTCCAAGAAGCCCTTGAGATAGCCCGTATCCAGAAGACGAGAGGGCTTGTATATCAGGCCGTTCTCGATGAGGGAATACCAATTGACGACAAGACTTACGAGATGTTCGACAACCTGCTTCTTCGGACTGCGTACACACATTCGATGCAGGGTGAGATTCTCCAAAGGGTGGTTCTGGCGTTGAAGAAGAACGGCATAGACCCTATCCTTCTGAAAGGTGAAGGCAATGCAAGGCAGTATCCCGAACCCCTTTTGAGGGAATGCGGCGACCTTGACATCTATGTGGGTGAGAAGAACTACGAAAAAGCATGCAAAGTCGTGCGTGGCCTTACCACCCAAAAGGAGGTCTCGGAGGCATCCTCTACGGAAAAGCACTACCACATCAAGATTGATGGAGTCTCCGTTGAAATCCATCGTTTCACCCATGTGTTCGACGTGAACAGACTTGATCCCGTTTACCAGAAGTATTCGGATGAGGGGACTTTTTCGGATGTTTTCCCCATCCGGGTGGACAAGACCACCGTTAACACTCCCGCGCCCACTTTCAACGCTCTTTTCATCCTGGTGCACGCATGGCACCATTTCAGAAACGGGGGAGTGGGGGTGAGGCACCTTTGTGACTGGACGATGTACCTTCATTCCAGAAAGGATGACATCGACTTAGGGAAACTTTCCGCGATGATCGGAGCCCTTGACCTTTGGTCACCATGGAAGACTTTCGGGTATATGGCTGTGAACATGCTGGGCCTCGACAAGTCAGAAATGCCTTACTATGACGCGTCGTTCGAGGGAAGGGCGAAGATTTCCATGGACCTCATCCTTGAAGAGGGGAACTTCGGCGTTGAAAGGAAAAAGGGGAGGAAACGTTCCGGCAATTATTACATAAGCAAAGCGCAGTCCCTTTTCTGGTGGATTGAAAGGGACCTCAAGGTCGCGAAGATCTTCCCTGGAGAAACTTCCCGTCATCTTCTCAAGGTGCTGGAAAGAGGGTTCAAACAGGTATGGCTTGACAAGACCGGGGGTGACGTAAATTAAGATGATAAATACTGACTGCAGATTGATTCAAAGGTTTTGATCAGTACTTCTGATATGTTGAAATTCAGACTATTGCTTGCGATACTAGCTTTAAGTGCTTTCTCACTTTTATGCAGCGCCCAAGGGGGAAGATACCCGGTAGGAACCAAGGCGGATTCACTCGCTCTTGTCGGGGCTGACTGGCACTGGAAGGATGTCTATAAGGGTCAGGTCGGATGGGCCCAGGTGAACATGTTCGGCTCTGTCCAGACCATTTCCATCATCCGCTATCCCGCCAGAAAATA
>DBWN01000013.1 GCA_002308935.1 Bacteroidales bacterium UBA1237
GTGCAGATTTACGTGTCGGCTCCTGAAGGAAGGCTCCTCAAACCGGCCAAGGAGTTGAAGGCCTTCTCCAAGACCGGGCTTCTCGCGCCAGGGCAGACAGGATCCCTCAAGATGCACATCAAGAAGGAAGACCTCGCCTCTTGGGACAGCCGTTCCGGTTCATGGGTGACAGATCCCGGAACTTATACTGTATGCGCTGCGGCTTCAGCCGAAGACATACGCTTTTCTTCGACATTCTCAGTAGAATAAAAACACTATTCAGCATCATATGGCAAGAAAGACAACTTTCGCGGCTTTTGCCGCCGCAATCCTTCTTTCCGGATGTTCGGGAAGCGTCAAATATGATCCTTCCAGAACTGTGGCAGGCCCTATAGACCTTGACTACGCTTTCGCCAAGGGAGCCAGCTACTTTCCAAGAGAAGCGACTTCGATAGGTTCAATAACCCTCGACCAGATTCCGGAAGAGTACCGCCCGCTTTTCGAAGCTCTGGCTTCAATACCGGGAGCGATAGAGGCATACATCAGAAGGATGGCCCCGAGTGAAGGATACCGTGAAGCCGCGGATCCGGTGGTATCTGTTTTCCAGGACAAGTACTGGCTGTTCCCCTCCAAGTCCCAAGGGTACTGGTGCTCCGATGACATGATCTCATGGACAAGGGTCAATTCCTCAGTTCTTCCGCTGGACCTGTATGCCCCGACAACGATGGTGATGGACGGTTATCTGTACTGGATGACCTCCGACATCAATGAGCTTTATCGTACCAAGACCCCCTCTGACGGAGAATCCTGGGAGCTGGTGACGGACCACCTGACTCCATACCCTGATGATCCTGAAAGGACAGGACATGATCCTGACCTGCTGCTTGACGATGACGGAAGGGTGTACCTCTATTGGGGGTGTTCCAACGTTGACGACATCATGGGAATAGAACTTGATCCGGCCGGCAACTTCAAGGCTATCGGCCAGCCCGTCACTCTCGTCAGGCACATGGAGAAGGAATATGGTTGGGAACGCCCCGGAAACGACAATGAGCAGCAAGCACCCGGTTACAATGAAGGTGCCAGCCTCATTAAGAGAAACGGCAAGTACTTCCTTCAGTACGCTTCCCCCGGAACGCAGTATGACCCGTACGGAGACGGACTGTACGTAGCCGACTCCCCGCTGGGTCCCTACACCCATATGGAATACTCACCCATGAGCGTAAGGCCCGGAGGATGGATGACAGGAGCGGGACACGGAGACACATTCCAGGACAAGTGGGGAAACTACTGGCATGTGGCGACAACTGTTATATCCCAGAGGCACAACTTCGAAAGAAGGATCGCTTTCTTCCCGGTGATCTTCACCAAGAAGGGTCATATGTATGCACTTACCGAGTTCGCGGACTATCCTTTCGAGATCCCTTCGGGAAAGACTGATTTCCTCAAGAATCCGGTTCACCGCAGTTGGGTCGACCTTTCAATAGGCAAGAAAGCCGAAGTCTCTTCAGAAATTGAAGAACATCCTTCGGATGCCGTTGCCGACAGGACTATTAAGACATGGTGGAGCGCACAGACCGGCAACAAGGGTGAATACATGTGCATGGATCTTGGGAAAGTGTACAAGGTTGGAGCTGTCCAGGCGAACTTCGCTGACGAAGGATTCCCGCTGGATTATGGAGACCTTCCCGACACACGTTATTCTTACACGGTCGAGGTATCGACTGATGGTGACCAGTGGACTGTCATGGACAGGAAGGACGGCATTTCCAATCCCCATACCCTTTCGGTACTGAGTTCTCCCATTGATGCACGTTATGTTAAAGTCACCAACCAAGGTGAACTTCCCGGAAACTTCTCATCCTTCGGCCTAAGGGTGTTCGGACCTCCGCAGGGTGAGAAGCCCGATCAGGTCAGCGGATTCGAGATACTGGGAAGGACTGATGAAGGAAGGAGGATATCATTCAGATGGAACCCTTCCAAGAACGCTACCGGATATCTTCTCCGCTGGGGAACGGAACCGGATGAACTGTACTCAAGTTGCGAAGTCTTCGCTTCAACTAAGGAATTGGGGCTGTTCTCCGCCGGCCAGAAGTATTATTTCAGGATAGATGCGTTCGGTGAAGGAGGCGTCACTCAAGGAAAAGAGGTCCTTGTGAGCGAATAAAACTATCCTGTTGATTTTGTTACAGAACGGCCGTGTCCAGAAAAGGATGCGGCCCTATTTTTGTTGTGTTTCTGCCGTCACACACAAACAACATGGAAAGTACTGTAAAGATAGCGGTCGTGGGAAGCGGAATGATAGTCCCAACAGCCCTCGAGTGCATAAAAGAAGCCGGAGGATACCGGGTCGTAGCGATATCAGTCAGGCCCCACAGCATTGAAAAGGGAATCTCTCTCGCAAAAGAATGGAACATCGGTCCGGAAGGGGTATACTCACCCGATGCCGTATACACTGATTACGGCAGAATGCTGGATGAAAGCGGGTGCGATTTCGTGTACATAGGGATAGTGAACTCCGAGCATTACCGCTTCGCCAAGCAAGCTCTTCTGGCCGGCAAGAACGTGATTGTCGAGAAACCCTTCTGCCTTGAAAAAAGAGATGCAGAGCAGCTCGCACACATCGCTGTGGAAAAAGGGCTGTACATTTTCGAGGCGATCTCTTCCCTCCACAATCCGAACTTCGGTTTCCTGAAGGAGTCCTTGCCCAAGATCGGGAACATATCCCTCGTCCAGTGCAACTTCTCACAGTATTCATCACGATACGACGCCTACCTTTCAGGGAAGGTATCCCCCTCATTCGATCC
>DBWN01000149.1:0-3388 GCA_002308935.1 Bacteroidales bacterium UBA1237
GCGAAAGCGAAATGGCCCGGCACCGCGAGCAGAGCCCTTGTGAGGCTGACTGTGAACCAGTCGGCTCCCGCGGAAATCACGTACATTATGTTTTCGAACGAGGCGAAACCAAGTCCTACGGCAGCGGCGTAGACGATTCCGTCATACCTTTCGTCAAACTCGGGGTTATGCCGCAGCAGGAGCCACAGCATCAGCAGTTTTGCGCATTCTTCCGGGATGGCCGCACCGAAGAAGGAGGTGGTCATGCATTCGGCGAAGGTCTGGGGTTCTCCGGTGAAAAAGCCCATTGCCAGGAGCGGGCCCGAAATCAGGGTTGACACGAAAGTCGCCAGACCTCCGTAGAAGAATCCTTTGACGATGAGCCTGGTGGGTTCGGGCTGTGTGTCCTTGTTGTAGACGTACCACATGAGGACCAGAGCTGGAAGGAGAGCGGCGGCTATTATGACAAGCATATTCTGGAAGTGTTGATTGACGAAAAGAAAAAGCAGGGAGAGTACCCTCCCTGCAGACAAATATAATGAGAAATTCCGGGAAAAGCACTCTGCCCGGGACTTCCTATATGAGACTTACCAGAAGGAACAGGAAATGAGCTATCACTCCGGCGCAGATTCCGGCGATGGTGTGGGCGACGATGGCCTTGGAGATGACCTTCCTGTAGCCGAGTGAATCCAGCATGGCGGTGTGGGTCGACAGGAAACCGCTCCAGCACATTCCGATCGCCGTGCACACTGCTATGGCGTTGCCGTCGAGAAGACCCGCTGCATTGAAGGTGGGGAGAAGACCGAGGGCGGCTCCGACTGCACCCAGAGAAGTCATCGGGAATGCGATCAGCTCCATGTTCTTGAACCCGAACAGCCATTCGAATATCCAGTGGATTTTTCCGGCGAGCCAGGGGAGTATGGGTACTCCTTCGGAAGAGCCTCCGGTGTAAATGCCTGTGGCTGAATCGGGACCGAAGGTTACCATTATGACGGCAGTAGTTATGATGAGAACTCCCGGAATGATCTGAAGTCCCAGCTCGACTCCGTTCTTTCCTCCGTCGAGGATGGCGTTCAGCGCCCTCATGAAAATCCCGTCCTCTGTCTGGACTGTCTCTTCTTCAGCCTCCGTTTCCACTGCTGCGGCATCGACTGGTGAGTCAAGTTCAGGGAAGGCCTTGAGGGTGGACCTCTGCATTATCCTGGTAGATATGATGGAGCCGCAGAATGCCGCCACGAGCCCCACTGCGGCCGCACCGGCGTGGCCGTATCCTATCATAGTTATCATAACCACGAATCCCATTCCGAACGCCGTCCCGAAGTTCGTCAGGGAAATCAGCTGGTACTTCTTGAAGTAGGAGGAGAATTTGCGGTCCTTGCTGAGGGCTATGATCGCAGGATTGTCCGAAAGGAAGGTCATTACGGCACCAAGGGCTGCTACTCCTGGAAGATTGAAAAGCGGCTTCATCAGCGGGCGGAGGAACTTCTCCAGAAGCTCCACCACGCCGAACTCTGCCATGAGTTTGCTGAGGGCTCCGGTGAGGACTGTGATGCCCATCAGGTAGAATACCGTGTTGAGAAGAAGATCGTGGGCTGTGGCCATCATCGTCTTCAGCATGTTCCCTCCGCCCATTTTCATGCACAAGGGGAATGAAAGGGCGAAAAGCACCGCAAGGAATACAACCGCTTCCACAGTGGAGCGGCTCCGTTTGTTCTTTTTCATCAGGAATTGGACGATTCCACGGTAAAGGGGATGGGGAGAATCATGGAAAAGGAGTCCCGAGCACCGGCTCCCGCAGGTGCTGATCCAATGCCATGATATCGGCTTGCCATGGTTAACTTATTGAATTTCAGGTGGTTGTGTTTTAGTGTCAGTTTTCCTTTCCGGAAAACCGCGCCAAATATACAACATTTTATCAATATCCATGTCTGTAAATTGAGGCTTCTTTGGCTGAAAAGATCCGGGGCTGTTGCTTTTATCAATTGTAATTGGTTTTTTTGTGATACCAATACCTTACCGATATGGCAACCGAATCTTCATCCGGCATCTTTTCTTTCGTGGGCAGGACAATGCTCCTGGTCGGGCTTTTCTTGTCCGGTGCTTTCTTTTCGTTCGCCCAAAGCTCATGGGTCGATCCTTTCATAGGCACTGACGGAATGGGCCACACATTCCCTGGGGCTTGCGTTCCCTTCGGGATGGTTCAACTGAGCCCGGATACTGACACGATCCCTCACAATGTGGCGGGCGTGTACCAGAAGGAAGTGTACTCCTACTGCGCCGGATACCGTTATTCTGACCCTACAATCGTGGGGTTCAGCCATACCCATCTGAGCGGAACCGGCCATTCCGACTTGGGTGACATCCTGCTTATGCCCTCCACTGGGGTTCTGCGCCTGAATCCCGGCACGTCAGGCAATCCTGATTCCGGTTACAGGTCCAGGTTCTCCCACGGGAATGAAGAGGCGTCTCCGGGGTATTACCGGGTAAGGCTGGAAGACTACGGGATCGATGCGGAGATGACCGCGACACCCAGGGCGGGAGTCCACCGGTACACTTTCCCTGAAGGAGGGGAAACCGGGCACCTTGTCATGGACCTTACGCACGGAATATACAATTATGACGGGAAGGTGCTCTGGTCGAACGTAAGGGTAGAGAACGATTCCACTCTCACCGGATACCGTATAACCAACGGCTGGTCACGTACCGATTACACTTATTTCGCCATACGGTTCTCACGTCCGATAAAGGACTACGGGTTCAAAGAGAAGACCCCGTCCCAGTACAACGGCTTCTGGAGGAAATTCGACCAGGGGCACGGCTTCCCCGAGATGGGAGGAAGGGGGATCGTCTGCTGGTTCGACTTTTCCTTTGAGGACGGCAATGTACTGGAAGTCAAGGTGGCCCTCTCTCCCACAGGGACTGACGGCGCCATGAAGAACCTTGAGGAAGAGACTTCCGGGAAGGACTTCGCCATCATCAGGAAGGAAGCTGCCGCCCTTTGGGACAAGGAACTCTCTTCAATAAGGGCGGAAGGAACCCCTGAACAGAAGACAATGCTCTATACTTCGTATTACCATACGCTCATAAACCCTTCCATATACTGCGACGTGGACGGACGCTACCGCGGTCTTGACGGGAATGTGCATGAGAGTGACGGGGGAGAGAACTACACCGTCTTCTCCCTGTGGGACACTTACAGGGCGGAACATCCTTTCCTTCTTCTTATGAAACCGGAGCGTGCGAAGGACATGATCGGGTCCATGCTCTCACACTGGTCGCAGAGCGTGCACCGCCTTCTCCCGGTATGGAGCCTTATGGGCAACGAGGGATGGTGCATGAGCGGATACCATGCCGTGTCAGTACTTGCCGACGCAATCGTGAAGGGCCTTGACATAGATGAGGACAAAGC
>DBWN01000149.1:3531-6514 GCA_002308935.1 Bacteroidales bacterium UBA1237
ACGCATGGGGCTTGACGGAATGCAGATCAATTACCGCAGAAGGGCGGAAAACTGGATGAACGTGTTCGATCCCCAGACCGGATTCGCCAGGCCGAAATATTCCTCAGGGGCGTTCAAGACACCTTTCGACCCTTTGAGGACTGACGGAGAGGGCTTCATTGAAGGAAACTCCTGGAACTTCTCTTTCCATGTCCCCCAGGACGTTACAGGTCTTGTCACCATGATGGGCGGCGACGCGGCGTTCATCCGGAGGCTTGATGATCTGTTCGGAATGCATCTTGCCCCGGAATATTACGCCGACAACGAGGACATAACGGAAGACTGCCTGATTGGGGGTTACGTGCATGGCAACGAACCCAGCCACCATGTCCCTTATCTGTACGCCTGGACATCCCAGCCTTGGAAAACTCAATCAAGGGTGAGGGACATCCTGAACCGGATGTACCGTAGCGGAATACGTGGCCTCGGCGGAAACGATGACTGCGGACAGATGTCGGCTTGGTATCTTTTCTCGGCTATGGGATTCTACCCGGTATGTCCCGGTACTGACCAATATATAATAGGTGCGCCGTATTTCCCCCATATGGAAGTCGACCTCCCCGGAGGACGTACCCTGGTCATAAAGGCGGAAGGGGTAAGCGACTCCAAACCTTATGTCAAGGAGATATTATTCAATGGTAAGAGATGGGACAAGAGGTATTTCACCCATTCTGACCTCATGCAGGGAGGTGTCCTTGAGTTCAAGATGACGTCGAAGCCAGACAGCAAGGATGCGGCCTACCGTTCTGCCTATCCATATTCCTTGAGTATGGATGCCCGCCGTCCAGAGCTCTGAGGAAATGTGGTAGATTTTTGAATAATTCCGAAAGGTGTTATATCTTTGCATCGCAAAGGAAAGGTGCTTGAGTGGTTGAAGAGGCCGGTCTCGAAAACCGGTAGTCGCTTAATGCGGCTCAAGGGTTCGAATCCCTTCCTTTCCGCTTTTTATGGCCTGCCGACTTGAACGGCGGGTCATTTTTTTACCCATACGGAAAATCTGATTTTTTGTGAAACGGGGACTTGTCGGGTATTGCATCGAAAGACACTTTTTCTTATTTTTGTATCCCGGTTACTCAATCGGGTTTTTTCATGTCCAACAGTCTCGATACCGCTTACCTCGTACAGCGGGGAAGTTTCGTGGATACTTCTATTTATGAACTGAGATCCAGCCAGTTCAATAACCGTTATTTCCTTTTGTCCAGTACGGGCTCACGGGACCTTCTGGCCCGTCCCGAGGTGGTAGGGTTCGATGCCTACCTGGCTCTGGTCACCCCCACAATCGCCGCTCTGCGTTTCCTATTGGAGGAAGGCATGAACGGCGAAATTGATATTATGACCATCCTGAGGGGCGGACTGAACTATCCTCTGGAGGAGGCGAGCCATACCTGCAAGATAAGGGTGAGGAACATGCACTTCCTTTCCTGCGAGAGGATAATCCGTGACAATATCATAACCGGGCTCGACATAAAGTACGGAAAGATCGGGGTGGCACGTGACGTGGTGCTCGCGATAGGTGACATATTCGCCACGGGCGACACTTTCCGCCTCTGCATGGAGCATGTGGTCGAAAAGTTCAGTTCTGAGGGGGGAAGCATCAAGAAGATCCTCTTCTTCACTATCGGAGGAACCAGGGCTGTGGACCAGATGGAGGCCTTGACGCAGAAGATCCGTTCCGTTTTCCCGTCGTTCGAAGGGGTGGAATGCTTCTTCTTCGAAGGCATGTTCACAGTCTATACCGACAAGGGAGTGACCGGAATCAACGTCCCCGACATAGACTTCGGATGGAAAGGGGGAGTCGTCAGTCCGGAATTCCGCCGCTACGTGATGGGCATACCTGACGCCCTGTACGAAAAATGCATCATCTACGACGGGGGAGCCCGCCGTTACGAGATTCCGCTCCACTTCGATGAAGTCCTGGAGTATTGGGAAGGAATCCTCGAGAGGGCCGACAGCATCTCGGCCGAGGCTCTTACCGGTGAAAAACTCGGTTATCCACATCGTCTGTCCTTTGAGGACTGGCTCGCCGTCACTCATTTCACCCAGCTTGCCGCATATTCAACGGCTGAGGAGAGCTACCTTATGAACCTTTGGAGGTCGGAGTACGCACTGCTCGCTTCATCGGTCGACCTTTCACTGAAAGACCTCGCACGCAGAAGAATACAATCAATCAATAATCTTAAGGCGCTGTATGAATAAAACCGTTGACGTGGACTACACGAACCGGCCGGTCGACAAAGCCGGGCGCAAGAGCAACCTCAGCATGTTCATGGTCATGCTGGGATTCACTTTCTTCTCTGCCAGCATGTGGGTGGGTCAGCAGCTCGCTGACGGCCTCACATGGTCGGAGTTCATCTGGGCGCTCCTTCTGGGAGGCGCCATCCTCGGTGCTTACACCGGAGCCCTGGGCTACATCGGAGCCGAAAGCGGCCTTTCGCTGGACAACCTTTCCAAGAGAAGTTTCGGAGTCAAGGGAAGTTATCTTCCCAGCGCGATGATCTCCTTCACGCAGATCGGATGGTTCGGAGTGGGTCTTGCCATGTTCGCCATACCTGTGGCCAAGGAGATTCTCGGACTTGATGTGACACCTGACCATATGCCTTGGCAAGGTTATCTGCTTGTCGCGATAGCCGGCGTCCTGATGACCGCCAGCGCGTATTTCGGCATCAAGAGCCTCACCATCATCAGCTACATCGCGGTACCCGCTGTCGCAATCCTCGGAACTGTAGCCATGATCCTTGCCGTCAAGCAGGGTGACGCCACTCTTGTGGAGCAGTTCTCCAAGGGCACTAAGGATCTGGGGATCCTCGCAGGAGCAGGACTTGTCGTGGGAAGTTTCGTCTCAGGAGGAACCGCAACGCCTAACTTCACCAGGTTCGCCAAGAACGCCAAGGTGGGATGCATCACTACGGTCATCGCGTTCTTCATCGGCAACAGCCTGATGTTC
>DBWN01000149.1:6595-8332 GCA_002308935.1 Bacteroidales bacterium UBA1237
ATCTGGACGACCAACGACAACGCCCTGTATTCGGCCGGTCTGGGCCTTTCCAACATCTCCGGCCTCACGAAGAAAGCCATGGTCATCATCTCAGGAATCATCGGCACTGTGGCCGCAGTATGGCTGTACTGGAACTTCGTCGGCTGGCTCAACGTGTTGAACTGCACTCTTCCTCCTATCGGTATCATCCTGGTCCTCGACTATTTCATTTCCAGGAATGACTACCTGTCCGGACCCGAGCCTACGAAGGTGGTGAACTGGACTGCCATCATAGGGGTCATCCTCGGTGCAACCGTAGCGAACCTCGTCCATTGGGGACTCCCCGCCATCAACGGTATGGCAGTCGCAGCGGTATGCTATCTCGTAGGCCGCCATTTCGGGAAATAGACCTGCCAGAGTGAAAACAAACAGAAACAAATAAACATTTATGACAACACAGAATCAGGGTATTTATGATGCCCGCACACTGGGAACCGGCAAGATGCTGACTCTCGGTCTCCAGCACATGTTCGCGATGTTCGGGGCGACCGTTCTCGTTCCTGTCATCACTGGGCTTTCCATGTCCGCCACTCTGCTGTTCGCAGGTCTCGGTACGCTCATCTTCCACTTCTGCACGAAGATGAAGGTTCCTGCTTTCCTCGGATCTTCATTCGCATTCCTCGGCGGTTACGCTACAGTTGTCCAGATGGGTGAAGCACAGGGCCTTTCGCTCGCACAGTCCCTTCCTTACGCTTGCATAGGCGTGTTCTGTGCAGGTCTTATGTATTTCGTGCTGTCGGGACTTTTCGCGGCCTTCGGACCCAAGAGGGTCATGAAGTTCTTCCCGCCTGTTGTGACCGGACCTATCATCATCGCGATCGGTCTTACCCTTTCCGGTTCAGCTATCCAGAACTGCAGCCAGAACTGGTGGATCGCCCTTCTGGCTATCCTCATCATCATTCTGTGCAACATCTGGGGCAAGGGCATGATCAAGATCCTCCCGATACTTCTGGGTGTCGTCGGTTCTTACATCATCGCTGCATGCTTCGGTCTGTGTGACTTCTCCGGAGTGAAGGACGCCGCTTGGATTGGCCTTCCTTTCAAGATGGAGAATACAGCTATAGCAGTGTTCCGCAATCCCAACTGGGGACTTGTCGTCGCAGCCATCATCGCAATCATCCCCATTTCCCTCGCTACCATGATGGAGCATATCGGTGACATGTGCGCGATCTCATCCACTGTCGGAAAGAACTTCCTTGAGGATCCCGGTCTTCACCGCACCCTTATGGGAGACGGACTCGCTACAGCCCTCGCATCTCTTTTCGGAGCTCCCGCTAACACCACATACGGTGAGAACACAGGTGTCCTGAACCTCACTAAGGTATTCGATCCCAGAGTGATCAGGATCGCTGCAGTTTTCGCGATAGTGATGTCATTCTGCCCCAAGTTCAGCGCCATCATCTCTGCGATGCCCGCAGCGACTATTGGTGGAGTTTCACTCGTGCTCTACGGTATGATTTCAGCAGTCGGTGTAAGGAACGTCGTCGAGAACAAAGTTGACTTCACCGCTTCCAGGAACGTCCTTATCGCAGCCCTCATCCTCGTGCTCGCCATCGGTATCAAGTACGGTGCGAACGACAGCCTCTCCATCGGATTCACCTCCCTGTCAGGTCTTGCTGTAGCCGCTATCCTCGGAGTCATCCTCAACGCCATACTCCCCGGTAAGGACTACGTGTTCAACGATACTGTAAGCGACCA
>DBWN01000272.1:0-905 GCA_002308935.1 Bacteroidales bacterium UBA1237
TACATGTTTTCAGGCTGGGGGACTCCAGCTATGTCCAGGAACGTCGGACCGAAGTCAAGGTTCTGCACCATGGTCTCGGATACAGACCCTTTCTTGTTGCCCGGGTAGTATACTATGAGAGGAGTCCTGAAAGACTCTTCGTACATGAACCGCTTGTCGAACCATCCGTGTTCACCCATATAGAAACCCTGGTCGGAGGTGTAGACGATCATGGTGTTGTCCAAAAGTGAATTTGCCTCAAGGTAATCCAGTATCTCGCCTACCGAATCGTCGACTGATTTGATCACCCTGAGGTAATCTTTCATGTACCTTTGGTATTTCCAGCGGACAATTTCGTCATGAGTCATGCTGTCCTTGTGCTCGAAGAACCATTTGTTCTTTTCAGCATAAGCCGCGAACCACTGCTCACGTTCCTCTTCGGTCATGGTACCCAGTGCGTACTGCATCATGAAATCCCTGTCATACTGGTGAGTGGATCCTTGGTAACCGTATAGTTTGAGGTCATAGATCATGGACATGTCTTCGTCGATCCTCATCCTTTGCTCGGAGAGCGCGGCTCCTCTTGTGGAATAGTCGTCATAGAATGTCTCCGGGAGAGGGAATTCCGTATCCTCATAAAGGTCGAGATACTTCATGTCAGGCATCCATGACCTGTGGGGAGCCTTGTGGTGGACGTATAACAGGAAAGGCTTGTCCTTGTCCCTGTTCTCCAGGAATTCTATGGAATGGGAAGTGATGAGGTCAGTGGCGTATCCCTCTTCGGTGATATATTTGCCATTCGATTCAGGGGTCTTGAAGACAGGATTGTAATACTCTCCCTGGCCGTTGAGAATCCTGAACGTGTCGAACCCTTTCGGCTCGCACAGCATGTGCCATTTCCCGATTATAGCGGTCTGGTAACCGGC
>DBWN01000272.1:1006-3064 GCA_002308935.1 Bacteroidales bacterium UBA1237
GAGAGTGAATTCTCGACATAAGCCTTGTTGAAGAGGATCCCCATTGAGGCCAGACGGTCGATGTTTGGGGTAGGCGCCAATCTGGAAACGGGGCTTCCGTATGCGCTGATGGTCTGGTAGGAATGGTCATCGCACATGATGTAGACGATGTTCATCCTTTTAGCCTGGGCTTCCTTTTCGGGTGTGCATCCTGTAGCTGCTCCTATGGCGGTGAGACCGACCGCACCAAATGTGAGTGACAATTCTATGTTTATTCTCATTTTTTCCTGGTGTTGAACTCAATACTGGAAGATAACCGTCAATCAGAAATCCGTTGCAATATACGAATAAAAATCTACCGGAAAATGCCCATCGGCTTATCAGAAAGGCAATCTTTATCGCAAACAATCAATATTTTGGACTCAAAAACCACAAATTTGCTTATATTTGAAGGATGGAATCCCTATTGGAGATTTCCGTAGCTTCTCCTTCATTTTATGAGTAAAAAATTCAAATCATTTTCCGGCAGATTGACCAGAAGTCTGGCATTGTCAGTGCTGGTCATCATGCTGCTGATAACGGTGCTGGTGTTCATTGTCGCCGCCGCTGGATTCTACATGTTCTCCGATGACCACTACTATGATACCATGGAGAAGACCAACGGTGATATCGCGATGATGATGAGCAATGTCGAAGTCTCAGCCGACAACATCATCGATGAACTTTCCTGGCATCTCACCACTCCCGATCTGGTCCTGTCGACCCTGGCGTACGAACTCGGCACCAACAGTCATCTTACCGGATGCGGAATAGCTTTCTTGCCGGATTATTTTCCCAAAGAGGGGAGATGGTTCGAGGCATACGCTCTCAATGGAGAAGACGGTATCAAGGTCAGCAACATCGGTTCAGAATCCCATGATTATTTCGACGATGAGTGGTACCTCAAGGGAATAGAATCCGAAAAAGGCGTATGGTCGGCCCCTTACATGGACAGCGACGGTGCGGGGACTGTCCTATGCACTTACTCCCGCCAGGTGAAGGATCCGGACGGTAAGGTGGCCGGAGTTTTTGGCGCAGACATTTCTTTCGACGGATTGTATTCTCTGCTTAAGGAGACTGACAGAAAGGAGAACCTCATGTCTATCTGGGTCAGTATGGTTTCACAGAGGAAGAAAGACGACAGGCTCAAGTTGTACAGTTTCATTCTTGGCCCTGACGGCAGATATGTTGTCCATCCTGACAAGGACCGTATTCTCAACGGGACATTCTATGACTACAGCGACCCTTCTTATGTAGAGGACTACAATGAACTTGGTGATCTTATGCGACAGGGGAAATCCGGTGTGCACAAGGCTTATCTTGACGGGATTCATTCTCTGGTCTATTATGCTCCGCTGATGCATTCAGGGTGGTCCATGGGCATAGCCGTGCCATCTGAAGTGCAGATGGCTCCGAGCCTTTTTCTCGGCACATTCATCATCGTTCTGATCCTTCTGGGACTGCTGATAGTTTCTTTGCTCAGTTACTTCAAGATAAAGAAAGCCACCAAGCCCCTTATGAAGCTCGCACAATCTGCACAGGAAGTGGCGGGAGGTAATTTTGATACGGAACTGCCCGATATCAAGACCAACGATGAAATCCGTCTTCTGAGGGATTCTTTCGACGATATGCAGAAGTCCCTCTCCAAGTACGTTTCTGAACTTACCGAGACGACGGCTCAGAAGGCTTCCATCGAGAACGAGCTTTATGTTGCCCGCTCTATTCAGATGTCCATGCTTCCGATGATATGGCCGGCTTTCCCCGACAGGGAGGACCTGGACATCTACGGAATCCTTAAACCCGCCAAGGCGGTTGGAGGAGACCTGTATGATTTCCATATAAAGGACGGAAAGCTTTACTTCTGTATCGGTGACGTATCAGGAAAGGGAATCCCCGCCTCTTTGGTCATGACCCTTGCCGTCGCCATGTTCAGGACACTTTCGCAGACTGTTGAGGATCCAAGCAAGATAGTCTCCCTCATCAGCTCCTCCATGGCCGAACACAATGAGTCCATGATGTTCGTGACCTTCTTCGTCGGTT
>DBWN01000272.1:3210-8646 GCA_002308935.1 Bacteroidales bacterium UBA1237
ACTGACGGTCTTACCGAGGCTACCGATATCAAGGACCAGCTGTTCGGTGAAAAGGCCGTCTTCGAGACCCTTTCCGTTTTCGGGAAGGATGCCGCCCCCAAGGAGATTATCTCGAAGGTGGATGAGGCGGTGGGATCATTCGTCGGAGACGCTGAACAGAGCGATGACCTCACTATGATGGTCATCAAGCGGCTAGACCGTTGACGGTCGGGAAGCTGTTTTGAATGATTGATTTGAACCCCCGAGGCCAGGCAATCCGGCTTTCGGGGTTCATTTTTTCTCAGGGTTGTCTTCCAGAACTTCTACAAGGGCGGGACCGTATTTGTGGAAAGGCTTCACCGGCTCCACATGTACGATAGTGTGTGTCATCGGTCCGAAGCGTTCCTTGAGCGCCATCTCGATATAATGTGCCCTTGAATGCGCTTTTTCCAGCGGAAGATCAGCGTCCATCCTTATGTGGACTTCAATTGCGTAGCTGTTGCCTATCCGCCTTGTCTTGAGGTTATGGGGGTCGGTAACATCGGGGAAAGAGTCTATGATGTCCAGTATCTCTTTCTCGACATCTTCTCCGAGCGAGGCTTCCATGAGGTCACCGAAACATTCTTTGAGCAGTTTCCATGCTACCCTGACGATGAAGAATCCCACAACCAGTGAAGCCAGGGGGTCAAGGATCGTCCAGCGGTCCCCAAGGAGAATCGCTCCTCCGATTCCTATGAAAGTCCCTATCGATGAAAGTGCGTCGCTGCGGTGGTGCCATGCGTTGGCTTCAAGAGCTTGAGAAGAAAGCTTCTTCCCTTCTCGTACTGTGTACTGGAATGCGAACTCCTTGAGCAGTATCGAGAGAATTGCCGCCCAGAGGGCAAGTGTACCAGGTTTCGGGATGTCTTCACCCTTGGTCCATTGCACGAAGGCGTCTCCGGCATTGAAGATTATTCCTCCGGCGACAACCAGAAGAGCCATGCCTACGAAAGCGGTCGCCAGAGTCTCGAATTTGCCGTGTCCGAACTCGTGGTCCTTGTCGGCGGGTTTCCCGGCGATGTGCACGAACAGCATTACGACAGCGTCTGTCAGAAGATCGGACAGGGAATGGATGGCGTCAGCCACCATGGCCGCACTGTGTCCCAGTATTCCGGCGAAGAACTTTCCGACGGTAAGGATCACGTTGACCAGGCTCCCGACCAGGGTCACTTTGTATATTTCCTTTTCCCTTTCCATTGTATCATTCCTGCTGTCAGTGGCGACTGCCGTACATGCAGTGCCTTCCGTTTCGCAGTATAAAGATACCTCATTCCTGAGAAATAGGCAATTTCTGGGAAGAATTATCAGCATCTCCGATATCCGGAAAGAACTTTAAGGATACGAATGACTCCGGAATCATATACCGGAACAATTTTTTTCATATATTTGACCGATAAACCTTTTACATGATTCCCCGATGAAAGAGAGGTTCCATTCATTATCCGGAAGACTGATAAGGCGCATCCTTCTGGCGGTGCTCCTTATAGTGCTTGTGATTTCAGTGTTCGTGGTCAGAATCACCAGAGTTGCTATGCTGGCTTTGACAAGTGAACATTATACCGGTGTCCTTGAAACTACCAGTGAGTATGTCGCAACCTTGATGAAATCCGTTGAAGTGTCAGCCGTGAACAATGTGGATGAGGTTATGGAGCATCTGGACACTCCCGATGACGTTGCCCACGCATTGGAGGGGGAACTCCGGCTCAACAACCACTTGTGGGGATGCGGAGTCGGTTTCGTGGAGGGTTATTATCCTCAGATGGGGAAATGGTTCGAACCTTATGCTTACACAGCTGACGGGAAAGTCTCATCCTCATTGATCGGATCCGCGGACCATGACTATTTCAATATGGAGTGGTATACACAAGGGCTCTCAAATCCTGACGGAAAATGGTCCAATCCTTATTATGACAATGCCGCCACCAATCTTTACCTGTGTACTTTTTCATTGCCTGTGATAGATTCTACAGGTCGTCTGGCGGGAGTATACGGAGCTGACATTTCTCTTGAAAGTCTTACGGAAAGGATCAAGGATTTCGATATCAAAGACAATGAAACACGAACTTTTGGAGCAAAGGTGGTCAGAGACAGTACACTTCTTTCCTACAGCTTCATTATCGCGAATAATGGTGATTACATCGTGAATCCTCATAAGGAGGTCAAGAATAAGGAGAATTTTTTCCAGAGGGCTGAATATGGAGGATTGGACGATTTCGCTAAGGTCGGAAGGAAAATGGTGGCGGGGGAGAGCGGCCAAAGCAGGGTCGACATACGAGGAAGGGATTGCATGGTGTACTATGCCCCTTTGGTTGACTCGGGATGGTCGATGGCTGTCGTTGTGCCCAGACGTCTTCTCTTGCGCCCCGGCAATATAGTGGCTATCATCATTTTTTTATTCTCTTTCCTCGGCATGGTGGCTCTGTTCTTCATTTGTTACCGGGGTATCCTGAGGACGACGGGACCGCTGCGTCAGCTTGCCGCTTCCGCCAAGCAGATGGCTACAGGGAATTTCAATGTGAAACTTCCCAAGATCAGGAAGAACGATGAAGTGAAGCTCCTTCGGGATTCGATCGAGTACATGCAGCACTCACTGAAAGACTACGTTAAGGAACTTACCGAGACCACGGCACAGAAAGCCTCCATGGACAGGGAAGTCGGTGTCGCCCGTGACATACAGATGTCCATCGTGCCCAAGACCTGGCCGGCTTTTCCGGACAGGGATGATATTGACATTTACGGTTTGCTGAAACCCGCCAAGGCTGTCGGAGGCGACCTCTATGATTTCCGGATCAAGGACGATTATCTGTACTTCTGTATCGGTGACGTCTCAGGTAAAGGGATCCCCGCTTCATTGTTCATGACCCTCTGCGTGGCAATGTTCAGGACACTTTCCCGTACTATGGAAGACCCGAAGGATATGTTGTCCCTGATGAACTCTTCCATGGCGGAAAGCAATGAATCCATGATGTTCATTACCCTGATCATCGGCAAGATGAACCTCTCGACCGGAGTCATCCAGTACAGTAACGCAGGACACAACGCTCCTGTCATAGTAAAAGACGGCAAGGCAAGTTTCCTGAAGGTGGATCCCAATGTCGCGTTGGGGATAGTTAAGGATTACGAGTACTCACTTCAGAAGACCAAATTGGAGAAGGGAAGCAGCCTCTTCCTGTATACCGACGGACTTTCCGAAGCGACATCTGCGGACAATACTCTGTTCGGGGAAGACGCCATATGCGGGAATCTGTCGGGATGCGGCAGCGAAGCTACTCCGGAAGGGATGATCTCCAGAATTAATGACGCTGTAAACAAGTTCGTCGGTAACGCTGAACAGAGCGATGACCTCACTATGCTGGCGATCAAGAGGCTCTAGCGCTTTACACTATAAATTCTTTATTCTATTTCTTTATTCTATGCGTAAGCTGCTGTTTTTAGCTATTGTATTGTCATTGGTCTCCTGCGGTGGGAATCTTCCCGCTTTGGAAGAGACCGTTTTCATAGAAGGTAGCGTCTCCACCTTGAAAGGATGGGTGGAACGCCCTGAAGTCAAGTCCGGCAAGGTGCCTGTCGCGATAATACTTCATGGCCTGACGGGTGAATCTCATGAAGGGCATCTCGAAGCTGTGGCCGATTCCCTTTATTCGAGGGGGATCGCTACAGTCAGGTTCGATTTCAACGGACACGGTGAATCTGAGGGTGATTTTTCAAATATGACTCTCGACAATGAGTTCGGAGACTGCCTGGCGATCTACGATTATGTGGTGTCTTTGCCATGGGCGGACAAGGACCGGATTTCCCTGGTCGGCCATTCACAAGGCGGACTTGAAGCGGGACTCCTGGCCGGAGAACTCGGAAAGGGGAGGATACATAAGGTCGTCCTTATGGCACCTGCGGCCTGCATCTGCACTATGGCTGAAGAGGGATCCATGTTCGGCAACACATTCGATCCTGAGAATGTCCCTCCTTATATAGATTTCTGGAAAGGTACCCATCTAGGGAAAGATTACATCCTCTCCGCCCAGAATCTTGACGTCTATGGCAGATCCTCTTCATATGAAGGACCTGTCCTCATACTTCAGGGGCTCTCCGACGGAGAAGACCTTATCCGTGACTCTGAGGCATACACCCGTTATCTCAAGAACGTGGAGTATGTCCCGCTGGAGGGATTGAGCCATACTTTCCATGAGGATCCGTCAATTCCTGCATCGTTGGCCGCGGATTTCCTGACGGAATGATTCTTTTTGTTCCTGCTATATTTGATTTTGGAAAATCCTGACGGATTGTCCTTTGTGGGTTTTCCGATTATTTGTAACGTAGAATACTATTGATTGAGACTGATATGAAAACTACTGTCAAATTATTGTGTGCATTGGTTCTTATGGCTTCATGCGCCAGCCGGAACGAAGGCAGTTTCCACATTGCCGGAACGATTGAAGGGGCGGACGGAAAATATGCCATGGTCTGGCCGGCGGACGCGAATGATGTGTTCCACGGTGATAAGCCTCTTGCTAAAATCCGGATACGGAACGACAGCGTAGATGCATTTCTCTCTTTGGATTCCAATTCGGTGTATGAATTACTGGTACCTGGATACAAAGGATCGAGCTATGCGGTTCATCCTGTTTTCGCAGACGGTAAGGAATTGCATGTGACCTTTTCAAAGGGTGAAAGCCGGGACCAGATATTCTTTGTCAGGTCGGAGTCCCCATTGAATTCTTTCTTCACCTCGTATAAGGAAGAAAAGGAGAAAACTTTGCAGGATGATATGACAGAATATCATAGGCTGTTAGACAGCCTCTCTCGTGAGAACTCTTATTATACGGAGGAGTACCAGAAACTCTGGGACCAGTACAACGACGCTTCCGGAGCTAAGGTTGATTCGTTGACCGTGCTTCTGCGTAAACTTGAGTTGGGCGGAGAGATGCTGACGAAAGAAGGCCAGGCTCAGGATTCGTTGAATAACGTGATACGCAAACGGAGGTTGGACTATGACAAGTCCCGTCTTTGTAGGGAAACACCTTCGCAGGCGACCTTCTACCTTGTCGTACAAGCGATGAAAGAGGCTCTTTATCTCAACCACGATGTCAGCTTCTGGCTGTCTCACTATGACGAGGTGTATAAGGACAATTTCTCCGGCTGCAATCTGCACAATCTGGCCAAGACGGCAATGGATGAAGTCAAGGTTTACGAGGGTGCTCATTACCAGGATTTTTCTTTGCCTGATACAGAAGGGAACCGTGTCAGCTTGTCATCACAGATCGACGGGAAGGTGGCTTTGTTGGATCTCTGGGCTTCCTGGTGCAAGCCTTGCCGTTCGAACAGCCGCCTGATGATTCCGGTCTATGAAAAGTACCGTGATGCCGGCTTTACGGTGGTCGGGGCGGCAAGGGAATACAAAGGCTCCGAATGGAGAAGTGC
>DBWN01000204.1:0-1756 GCA_002308935.1 Bacteroidales bacterium UBA1237
AATCCTACTCTCACAGTTTATCTGCCCGATCCCGGCAAGGCCACGGGTGCTGCGATGATCGTAGCTCCTGGCGGAGCTTACGTGACGCTCTCGATGGATTATGAAGGATACGACGTGGCCCAGTGGTTGTGCGAAAGGGGAGTCGCCGCTTTCGTCCTCAAGTACAGGACCAGACCTCTGGGCAAAACAGAGGAAGAGAGCCGAGCGAAGCTTTCCTCCATCTTGGGAGACATCTTCCGGCCTGATGCTGACCGTACCAAGACTTTGACCAGGATAGGAGATACCGAAGAAAGCAGAGCTGTCCGCATTGCTCATCAGGACGGACTCCAGGCTATGAAGATAGTCAGGTCACGGGCGGGCGAGTTCGGAATCGACCCCGAAAGGATAGGAATCATGGGATTCTCGGCGGGAGCGGTTCTTGCGATGAATGTGGGAATGCACCATGACGCTTCTTCAAGACCTGCTCTTACGGCACCGGTGTACGTCGGTTGGGTTGATCCAATCGATGTCCCGGAGGATGCCGCTCCGCTTTATCTGGTCAGCCCACAGAATGACCTTTTCGAGCCGCATGAGCCCTATGACCTTTACGAGGCATGGACCAAGGCCGGAATCGAGGCCGAACTTCATTACCATGCCGGAGTGCAGCACGGATTCGGGATGAGGAAGATGGAGAACAGGACCGTCGACGGATGGATCGAAGGACTGTACAGGTTCATGAAACAGACCGGCTTCGTCAGATCCACCACAATAAACAGCGTGACAATAGACGGCGGAGGGCTTGGACCCTACAAATCCGTAGTCGTCGAGGACGAAGGTCTTCCCGGATACTCGATCGTAAGGCCTGCGGATCTTTCTCAAGCATCCAAGAACGGTCCGATGCCCGTCATCCTGTTTGGAAACGGCGGATGCACAAGGGACTCATGGTTCTATCTTCCTTTCCTCACCAATATCGCTTCGCAAGGCTATGTCATAATCACCAACGGATACTGGAAAGGAACCGGTCCTACACCTGAAGACATAAGGAGACAGTATGAGCAGCAAAACGCCCAGAGACAGCAGGCTGCTCCACAACCCGCTGAGCAGAGGCCGGCCCCTGCCATGGGCCAGGGAGGTGATTCCAAGAAAGAAGATGCCCTTGATTATGTCCGTGCCCTTAATTGGCTGCAGAGAAAAACCTCCGATCCTGCCAGTGAATACTTCGGAACTGTTGATACACGCAATACGGCAGCTATGGGCCAGTCTTGCGGCGGACTACAGGCCCTTGTCCTGAGCTCAAGGGGTGATGAGAGGATAAAGACCACGGTAGCCCTCAACAGCGGCGCCTTTCCTGTTGACCTGCCCATGTATCTTCTTTCCAAGGATGAACTTCAGAACCTTTCCAAACCTATCATTTATATAATAGGAGGAGAAGAGGATATCGCTTATCCCAATGCCACTGATGACTTCAGAAGGATCTCAAAGGTACCGGTGGTGCTCACTAACCTTCCTGTAGGACACGGAGGAACTTTCAACGACGAACACGGAGGCGAGTTCACCAATATGGCTCTCCTGTGGCTCGACGCGCTTATGAAAAGGAAGAACGGCAATATGGAGTATTTCAAGAAAGGGACTCTTCCGGAAGGGTTTTCACCCAACTGGACGGTGGTCGGGAAGAACTTCTGATTCGTCTTCCTGATGATAAGAACGAAGCAGCCTCCGGATTCGGGGGCTGCTTTGCTGAATAGTCTCTTTTCCGAGTGGGAGAGTGGCTTATTCC
>DBWN01000204.1:1782-3705 GCA_002308935.1 Bacteroidales bacterium UBA1237
CGCCTGCTGAGGCTGGCCTGTGCCACAGATTTCACCGAACTGCTCTGTCCCGTTGCGGTCATAGTCAATCTTTCCGTTGAATGTGCAGTAGTTGAGGGTCGTTGTGGTAGTGCCCATTGCGGCTCCCATCATGGCGAAAGTGCTGTTGAACTCTCCGATGATGCCTCCTATCGTTACTGAAGGAAGCCCCTTCTCGGTTATATGGACGCTGCTCTTGGTGCTTTTGATTGTGCCGTACCTCTCACTGCCGGCCACGCCTCCGATGTATATCTCCTTGGAACCGGAGATTCCGGAGAGGTTGATGCTTCCTGAAGCCTGGCAGTAGTCGATGTTTGTGGCTGAGGCTTGCAGACCGCCTATGTATGCCTTGAAGTCGTTCTTGGTCTGCTTGCTGAACTTGATGTTGATGTCCATGTCGGAGATGCAGCCGATGGTGTCATTGTATGCTTCGCCGAGGAAGGCTCCTACGTAGAGCTCTCCTCCGCCTTCACCGGCGATCTCTATATCCATCTTGCCGCTTACGTCATTGTAGGCTATGGTCCCGTTCCATGCGCCTCCGCAAAGGCCTGTGAAACTGTGGAATGTGCTTTCTTTGTTGGTTGTCTTCACTTTGATGACGGTGCCGGTGATGGAACATCCGGAGATCTCTGCTTTACGGCCTCCGTCCTGCTTCAGGATACCGGCCAGGGGAGCCACATAGGGCCTTTCGGCAGTGAGTTCTATCACTGTGTTTTCCATCTTCACACCGATCAGTTCAGCGTTGACGCAGGCTCCGAAAAGACCGCTCTTGTCGGTCACGAGTTTGGTGATGTGGAGATTCTTGATCTTGTGTCCGTTTCCTTCGAATTTCCCTTTGAAAGCTTTTTTCCACCATTCTCCGGGAGCCCACTCGTAGGGTCCCTCGTATTCTCCAACAGGGATCCAGTTGGCTATGCCTGAAAGGTCTATGTCGTTTTCAAGGATATACCATCCGCTGAGATCGTTCCTCATAGAGTCAAGATCTTCCGGCGTCCTTATCGGGGTCGGCTCAACCCATTTGGCGTAAAGGGTCATGGGACGTCTTACCGCCATTGAGTCAGTCGCCTGTCCGAAGAACCCCACGGAATTGTTGCCGAAGAGCCATTCTTCGGAAGGGTTGCAGTCGGGAGAAGTGAACCATCCTGCGAAACGGTACCCGTCACGCTCGGGGATGGGTTTGGAATCCAACGGCAGAGCGTTCCCTTGCTTTACGCTCATGCTCTCCAGTTTGTCTCCTCCGGGATAATTGAGATCGAAGTTGACCGGTATGGAGGTCTGGGCGAAAGATGAGAGCGAAAGAGCTGCTCCTGCGACAAGTGAAACAAGGATATGTCTTCTCATGGTCATTGTTTTTTGCAAAAGTAATGTTTGCCTTGTAAAAGAGGGACCGGAAATAGACGAATGTTGCGTTTTCTTCGACCAATTCCGGAATATGAAGCGAAATATCGTGAAAACCCTTGACCCAAACAAGAACAAGACCGGTTTTTGAAAAGCATGATAGCGCAATTGAAGGTTTTTCTTATATTTATGCCACAAAACAAATATTCCCCAATATGGCACAATACCCCTGCGAGAACTGCAAGTTCAGGGCTCATTATGACAAGAATCCCAAATCTCTTTTGGGCAAGTTCTGGCGCTGGCACATCAATTTCTGTCCGGGCTGGAAGGCTTATTTCACTAATCAGGATGAGGCTACGAAGGAAGAACTGCGCAAGAAGTATTCTTTCGAGAAGTATCGCTGACGCATACTGTGGATAGAGTGCGGATCTACATTGTCAAAGCCTCCATTTGGAGGCTTTTTCTTGCTTTATCCGGTCGGTGGAGGTCACTCCCGAAGTCTTTTTTTCCTATTTTTGCTGTCAAAGCTGAAAATATGAGAAAACTGTTATTGGTCGCTGGCCTTGC
>DBWN01000204.1:3850-9862 GCA_002308935.1 Bacteroidales bacterium UBA1237
GACCAGAAGATAAACATCTACATCCCCGAGAACGCTACAAAGTCGTCTCCCATCTTGTTCTATGTCAACAATTCGGGATGGCAGGCGAACACATATTCCTCCAATACGATAGAGAACGGAAGGGATTATGACGGAAGCGCGGACAAAGTCGGAGTAGCCCTGAAGAGGGGATACGTCGTGGTGTCATACGGATGCAGGAGCAGGAACAACCCTTCTGTTGACGGAAAATACCTCGGCCATTCTCCCGCTACCATGACAGACACCAAGGCGGCAATACGTTATCTCCGCCACAACAAGAAGGCTCTTCCGGCAGGTGACACTGAAAGGATAGTCATTACCGGTACTTCCGGCGGAGGAGCGCTCTCGACTGTGGTGGCCGCAAGCGGGAACAGCCCCGATTACTATCCCTCTTTGTATGAGATCGGTGCTGCCGGAATCACCAGGAAAGCCGATGGGTCTTATGTTTCCGAGCCGGGTTACGGAGACGATGTCTTCGCAGTCATAGGATACTGCCCCATAACCGACCTTGAGCACTCCTGCGCCGGATATGAGTGGCTCTTCGGAAGGACCAGGGAAGTGCTTTACCTTACCGGCGAGATGAACTATCCCGCTGCGTCTGAGAAGACTGTGTTGGCCGCTTCAAAGGAATTGGCTTCAATGTATGGACCTTATGTGGACGGCTTGGGACTGAAAGACGAAGACGGTAAGCCGATAAACTCGGGGAATCTGCGATTCTACATCGAGAAACTCATGAGGGAGGAGATTGAGAAGACCATTGCTGAACTCGGCACCGACCAGATGAAGAAAGACATCGAGTCCGAGATCCGCCAGAGAGGATTCGGCGGACCCGGCGGAAGACGCCCCGAAGCTCAACCCGCCGCCTCATCAACCCCTGCCCAACACAGGGTCAACAACGGATGGCTGACTTTCTCTGAGGACGGCTCCTACGAATATGACCTTGACAAGCACCTTTATTATCTGGCCAAGTACACTACCCTCAAGGTCGCCCCATCGTTCTCCAATATGGGACTTTACGGCAACGGTATGAATGAGGATTCCCTGTTCGGGACCCCTGAGCAGCAATACAGCCCTTTCAATGCGTATTCATGGAACCATGACACCGCCAGGAACGGGGCCGGAAAAGATGAGACCGGCCTTGACTGGGAAGGGTTCATGCACACGGAAGAGGGTAAGGCTCTCGCTCTTCAGGCCAAAATGGCCTGCGCAATAGATTACCTGGTCGAGAAGAAGGCGGATACCGCCCCTTACTGGTATGTCCGCCACGGGATGGACGACAGGGACAACTCCTTCGCCGTCGAGACGACTCTCTTCTACTCGGTCAAGAACAATCCGAAGGTGCGTGACGCCAATGTGGGATTCGCATGGCTGAAGCCGCACAGCGGAGACTACGATGTCCCTGAGGCTTATTCATGGCTGGAGAAGGTCCTCTCTGAAGCCAAGTAAGCGGAAGGCTGATCTTCAGTACATAAAAACAGGATCCCTCTCCGGCATGGAGGGGGATCCGTTGTAATTGCACTTCTGGTGTTCCTAGCTTTCCATCAGGAATTCCCTGAAACCTTCGTAAGCCTTTCCCAAAGGAACTGATTTCTTTTCCCCCTTCATGAAGGCTGCAAGCCTTTCAGGAATCTCCACCTTTGCTCCGGTCGCCTTCTCGACTGTCGAGAGGAACTTGGCAGGATGTGCGGTTTCACAGAAGAGCCCGCTCTCTCCTTCCTTCAAAGAATCGGAAAGAGCTCGGAATCCGCAAGCACCATGAGGGTCAAGAAGATACCCGTTCTCATTGAAACAATCCCTTATAGTGGAAAGAATGGTGTCGTCATCGACCACAGCGCCGCTTATGAAGGAGCGTATCGCATCCCAGTCGCCCTTGTAAAGGTCTATGATCCTGGCGAAGTTGCTGGGGTCTCCGACGTCCATCGCGTTGGCGAGGGTCTGTATGCTCGGCCTGGGAGTGTAGACTCCCGTCTTCAGATATTGGAAGAATACGTCGTTGAGGTTATTGGCGGCGATCATCCTCTTCACAGGAAGACCCATCTTCACAGCGAAAAGCGCTGAGCAGATGTTGCCGAAGTTCCCGCTCGGGACGCATACCACGAGGTTGTCCCCGAGCCCCTTCTTCTGCATCTGGGCGACTCCATGGAAATAGTAGAAAGACTGGGGGAGGAATCTTGCAACATTGATGCTGTTGGCGCTGGTCAGGTACATCCTGCTTCTGAGCTCCTCATCCATGAATGCTGACTTCACAAGCGCCTGACAGTCATCGAAGTTTCCGTCTATCTCAAGGGCTGTGATGTTCTGTCCCAAAGTGGTGAACTGGCATTCTTGGATAGGGGAGACCCTTCCTTTCGGGTACAGCACGAATACCCTAACGCCTTCCACTCCGAGGAATCCGTTCGCCACTGCGCTTCCGGTGTCTCCGGAAGTCGCTACGAGCACGTTCACGACCTTGTCGTTCCCTTCATTGAAGTATGAAAGGAGCCTTGCCATGAATCTGGCGCCAACGTCCTTGAACGCCAGGGTAGGTCCATGGAAAAGCTCGAGGGAATAAATGGAGTCAGTGACCTTCACGGCCGGAGTGTCGAACGACAGGGTGCCCCTTACGATCCTTTCCAGGGCTTCCGCTTCGATGTCCTCTCCGAAGAAGCTGGCGGCCACCGCCTGGGCTATGTCCTTGAAGTCCATTCCCGGCATGTCCTCAAAGAAAGCCTTGGGCATGGGCTTGATCCTTTCAGGCATGTAGAGCCCTCTGTCTGGTGCCAGGCCACGTATGACAGCATCCTTGAGGGAGGCTGTCGGGGAATTCCCGTTGGTGCTATAGTATCGCATGAGGTAGAGTGTTCTAATAGGCTGTAAGTCTTGCACCTCTGTTGGATACCTTGACTACGTAAACCTGATGGTCTATGCCAAGAGCGCTGAAGTGCTCATCCATTATGGCACCTGCCTTGTGGGCGATTTCCCTCTTGTTGGCGAGGGCGAAAACAGAAGGTCCGGAACCGGCTATGTTCATAGCCAGGGAACCGTGTGAAAGTATCTTCTCCTTGAGTTCATCGAATCCCGGTATGAAGCCTTTCCTGTAAGGCTCGGCTATGGCGTCCTTCATGGCCCTTCCTATGAGACCGATGTTGCCTGAGTACAGGCCGGCCACTAGACCTCCGACGTTTCCCCACTGGGTGATCGCGTCGTGCATGGGGACCTTCTTCGGCAGTATGTTCCTGGCTTCCTTGGTGGATACCACGAGCTGGGGATGCACCACGGCGCAGTAGAAGTCTCCAGGGACGGGGAGCTTTATGATGTCGAGGGGCTCGTATCCCCTGATGAGGACGATTCCTCCCATTACTGCAGGAGCCGCGTTGTCGGCATGGTATCCTCCACTGGCGAGGTTCTCGCCTTCCATCGCGCAGACCACTACGTCCTCCTCGGAAAGAGGAGAGCCAAACAGTTCATTCATACCGAATGCCGCAGCGGCACTTGAAGCGGAACTTGAACCTATTCCGGAACCGGGGTATATCTTTTCTCTGATGACTATGTCGACCTGGGCCTTGTTGCCTGTCATCTCCAGGAACTTCCTTACGACAGGGGTCACGACATTCATCTCTATGTCCTCGGGAAGAGGTACGCCGGAGATGTTCTGGATGGAGATGCCGTCGCCTTCTGAAATGCTCATGTCAAGGACATCGCCCACTTCATCAAGGGCAAGTCCCATTATGTCGAAACCGCATCCCAAGTTCGCGATGGACGCGGGAGCGAATACTCTTACGCTTTTCATGATTACGGGGATTTGACGCAATAAAGGAAATTTCCTCGGATAATCCAAAGGAAAAACTTGTTAGAACGGTTTATACAAGGCTTTTGGAGCCTTAGATGCACATGGCGCCTCCGTCTATGACGAAGTCCTGTCCGGTCACGAAACGTGCCGCATCGCTGGCAAGGTAGAGGGCGCAGTAGGCTATGTCCTCCGCTTTCCCGAGGATATGGAGAGGGGAGTCCTTCTCGAACCTTTCTTTGAGGTCCGGACGGTCAAGCACGCCCATTGTCATTTCAGTGAGGACGAAGCCGGGGTATATCGTGTTCACTCTCACCCCTTTTTCTCCAAGACGGCTCGCCAAGGTCTTCGAAAAGCTCTTGACCGCACCTTTGGCTGCAGTGTATGCCAGGGGACCTGATGCCCTCAGGGCGGCGAGTGATGCTATGTTGATGATGCAGCCTTTGGACTTGGAACATTCCGGATAGGCGTATTTGCACATCATGAAGGTGCCGCCCAGGTCCACTCCCATAATCTTCTGGAAGTTCAGGGAGTCGAATTCGGTCTCGAGGTCACCGGATTTCCCCTGCATTCCTGCACAGTTGATCAGTATGTCAAGACCTCCGAAGAGTTCCACGCATTTCCTGACGGCTTCACGGCAGTTTTCTTCCTGGCTTATGTCCGCACAGAAGCAGCCGCATCGTCCGCCTGCGGATTCTATTTCCGCCTTGACGGAAGAAGCCCTCTCTTCCAGAAGGTCCACGATGAATATCACAGCTCCGGCGCTTGCTAAGGTCAGAGCGCAGCTTTTTCCTATTCCGGCTCCGCCGCCGGTAATGAGAGCGACCTTTCCGTCAACTCTGAATGCATCCGATACGTTCATAGGTTCTTTCAGTTACGGCCTCCATAAATAAGCCTGACCGTGATGCAAAGTTACCGAAAAAGAGTTATTTTTGCCTGTCGGGTCCATGTTTTTTCGCTTTACAGTCTGCCATGAAACAATCCATATCACTCTTTTTTGCCCTCACGGTTGCGGCGCTGGCCTTTCTCTCTTGTTCGGGCAAAGGCGGTACGCTGGTGGAATGCACTTTCGTGGAAGGATCTCCGGAAAAGGTCCAGATACTGTCTTCCGATTTGGGGATTGACACTCTCATCGCTGTCCAGGGAGGACGCTTTTCGTTCCGTTTCCCGGATGACGGGGCTGTGACCACGGGGACGTTTTCCTTCAATGACGATTCCGTCATCGAGTCGTTCATTCTTGACGGATCGCATCTGTCGTACACCTACGCGGGGGATTCCCTTTCCTTCGTTTCTTCCGGAGGGTCCGGTCTCAATCTCAGGATGAAGGAATACGACTCTTTGCAGGGTGACATCTACAGGAAGGTCCTGGAGGACCCCGACGCCTACGACGAATATGTGGAAATGAACCGGAGGATGTTCGAAGAGAACAAGGACAATTTTTTGGGAGTGAGGGCATTCATGATACTGTCCCAGTTTGAGGACGATGAGGGACAGGAGCGGCTGATTTCGGAGCTCTCTCCCTCTGTCCAGCGGAGTCCCAGGATAATGAAGCGCCTGGTGGACATCAATAAACGAAGGGCGACCGCCGAAGGGGCGATGTTCCTTGACTTCGAAGTCCCGCAGACGGATGGAAGCATCAAGCGCCTTTCTGATTACGTCGGGAAAGGGAAGTACATCCTGGTGGATTTCTGGGCATCGTGGTGCGGTCCCTGCATAGCTGAACTGCCCTATCTGAAAGCCGCTTTTGAGAAGTACAGCGGGGAGGATTTCGATATGGTGGGAGTGGCCGTGTCCGATGAAGTCGCTGACTCAGAAAAGGCGGTTTCCGAGTACGGGATTCCTTGGAACCAGATTCTGGGCGGAGGAATCATCCCTTCTTCGGTATACGGTTTCAACTCCATTCCTCAGGCCTACCTCTTCGCTCCCGACGGGACGATTCTCAGGAAAACAGGTCTCCGTGGGGAACAGCTTGACCTGACACTGTCGGAGTATCTGCGCTGAAATACCCTCCCTGGTGTCTCCCGACCGGTGGATAAAGCTCATAACGGTTTGACTTGCAGACAGGAAAGACTTTCTCGGTGAAATCTTTCCTGATTAGCGGTTTTTTTAGTAGATTTGCAAGACTATATATAATACGTGTACATCTACTGAAAAAACAGTTCATTTATGAAGAAAGCTTACGTTTTCCCCGGCCAGGGATCCCAGTTCCCCGGTATGGCTAAACAACT
>DBWN01000096.1:0-8322 GCA_002308935.1 Bacteroidales bacterium UBA1237
GTGCTCAGGCCGCTCATATCCGCCATACTGCGCGGGCTGGGCAGCTCGGAGCATCGCAGGGACAGGTAGGGTAGAGACGACCCGATAGGACGGCATATTAATCTGATGGTTGGCATCCTATCAATACTGAGATTACCGTCACCAAGACTTTCAACTACAGCGCACCTCAGGGTGGCCAGGGTGGTGGCCAGATGGGACAGATGCGTGGACTTCCCGCAGGATCGGAAGCCGGAACTGTCACCATCGTTCTCAATACATCTTTGCTCCTTCTTCCCGAGAAACCTATGCAGCAGAGGTATTTCGATCCCAGAGTAGGTTACTTCGCCAACGGATACAGCAAGTTCTCAGATACTCAGCAGGAGGTTGAAACCGTCCGTTTCATTACCCGTTGGAGACTCGAAGCCCGTCCTGAGGATGTGGAGAAACAGAGAAGGGGTGAGCTTGTCGAGCCCATCAAGCCTATCGTTTATTATATCGATCCCGCAACTCCCAAGCAGTGGAGGCCTTATCTCATCGCCGGTGTCAACGACTGGAACGTCGCATTCGAGCAGGCCGGTTGGAAGAACGCCATTTGTGCCGAGGAGTGGCCGGAGGACAATCCGGATATGAGCATGGAGGATGCACGCTTCTCCGTCATCCGTTATCTTGCTTCCCCCACCGCAAACGCATACGGCCCCAATGTCCATGACCCCCGTTCCGGAGAAATCCTTGAGAGTCATATCGGTTGGTATCACAACGTGATGACCCTCGTCCACGACTGGTATCAGGTTCAGGCCGGCGCCGTCGATCCCCGCGCCCGCAAGATGAAATATGATGACGAGCTCATGGGCGACCTCATCCGTTTCGTCTCTTCCCACGAGGTAGGCCACACTCTCGGTCTTCGTCACAACATGGGATCCAGCAGCTTCACTCCCGTCGAGAAGCTCCGTGACAAGGCTTGGGTTGAGGAGCACGGACACACCGTGAGCATCATGGACTACGCACGTTTCAACTACGTCGCGCAGCCTGAGGACAACATCGGAAAAGCCGGTCTTTATCCACGTATCAATGACTACGACAAGTGGGCAATCGAGTACGGCTACCGTCCCACAGAGTATACAGATCCTGAGAAAGACCATCTGTATTGGAACAATGTGATCATCGAGCGTCTCAACAATAATCCGGCCCTTTGGTTCGGAGGTGAAGGAAGTGATTCCGATCCTCGTGCTCAGAGGGAAGACCTCAGTGATGACGCTGTTGCCGCAAGCAATTACGGTATCAAGAACCTCAAGAGGGTTATTGTTGAGATCCCTGAATGGAACGTGGAAGAGGCTGATATGTATACCAACGTAAGCCGTATGTATGAGGCCGTGGTCAGCCAGTTCAACCGCTATATGGGGCATGTCGCCGCCAATATCGGAGGCCGTTACCTCACCAACAAGAGTATCGAGCAGACTTCCGCTCCCGACAAGTACGCTCCAGTTCCAAAGACCCGTCAGAAGGCTGCGCTTGATTTCCTCAACGAGCACGTGTTCACTAAGCCCGAGTGGATTGTCAATGTTCCTTACATCTTCGATCTTACCGACCGTCCCGACAACTATCTTTACAACGTGGTGAATGGCGTCGTCAGTTCTTCCGTCCTACTTTCGACCGCCAAACTTGACCGCCTGGAGCAGTTTGCGCAGTACGATTCTTCGAACTACAGCGCTGAGGAGTATCTTTCCGATCTCTATGGAATGGTCTTCTCCGAACTCGGAAAAGGTAAGGCCGTAGACAGCTATCGCCGCTATCTGCAGCGCAGGTATGTCACCGCAGCTCTCGAGGCTTACGCAGCTGCAGCCGCCACATCAAACGGCAAATCCCTTCTTCTCGGACAGCTTGTCGAGATTCAGGAGAAAGCCGCCAAGGCAAAATCTTCCGATTCCGTTACAAAGGCTCACTGGCTTGCTATATCCAAGCAGATTGACTCCGCCTTGAAGAAGTAGTCAAACAGATTTCAGATACAACTATTTCCGGCTGGGATTTCAGATGAAGCCCCAGCCGGAATTGTATTCTTTGCAGCAAAGAGATATTCTTGCAAAAAGATCTGCAAGTGTCAAAGGAATATTTTTGCGAAATCCGTCTTTTTTGTTTTTTTTGCAATTGTTAGTGAGTCGTTTTAAGGCTATTCGTAGCGAGGGGAGTGTTAAAGATGATAGCGATGAAAACAGCTCGTTTTGTACGATTGTAAGCCTTAGCAATACTTGTTTATACTAATCAACGTTTTAATTCTTTTAGTTTATGAAAAAGTTTGTGCTTTTTGCCTGTTTGCTTTCTTTCGTTTTTGTGTCTTGTCAAACGAAAGACATCAAAGAGGAGCCAATTGATCTGAAGAATTCTTCATCTAGGCATTTTCAGACTAAGGACTTCTCCTTTGATGGTGAGAAGTTCTCTTTGCCACTTGATTTGGAACAGGCTTTGGAGGAAGGCGTGTCAGAGGAAGAATACTATTTTGCGAAAAAATTAGTTCTTGAAATGAATGAACGTATTCAAAAGACGAAAAGTGACGAGTGGAGCATTTCAGCGTATGGATATCTTACGTATGATCCCAGTACAACTCAAGGTCCTTTTGCGTATGCTTTTCCTATTACAGTCGCGGGGGATTATTTCAAGATGCAAGTTTTTTTCCAGGGCGGTAACGCCGGGGCTACACATGAATTCTGCGCCAATAATGTTTGCCTTCAAGCTATAGGAACAGGAAATGTGAGCGCGATGTATAACTTAAGCAGTCCTTTTGCCGTCACTTATAGTGTGAATTCAGGTATTGGATATTGTTCTTGGCTAGCGCTGATTCCTCTCAACTGATAATTTCTGAACTTTCAAAACTATGCGAATCAATCAACGTAATATTAGGGGTATTGTTCTGGCTGCCTTATTGTTGGTCCTTCCGTCTTTGAGGGCTTTTTCGGGCAATGCGATTTTGGTCGGCAGATTCATTGAATGGATGAAACAGGATGTCCATGATATGCCTGTCGTCGGTGCGGATTTTTATAGGAAGAACAAGATAACGCTTGAGGCTGATGGTCAACTATACTCGACGGAACAGTTGAAGGCGGGGAGTTTCGTTTTCGAGAATCTGAACGCAGGAAAAGTTCGTCTTACAATAGATTGCGGAGAGCCTTGGCTGTTGTTCAGTGAAGAATTCGAAATAGTGGACGGAGTTAATGCCATCCAGATAGAGATGCACCGGGATCCGGCATTGAAGGACAAATATGCCCCGAAAAGTCAGCCGTCCGTTCAAGCCGATACTGCAGATACTTTGCTGAAGTTGACGGCAAAAGGGAAAAAGCGGAATAATAAGAGCAAGGTGGTCACGACCGTGCAACCTTATTATGATATGTCTGTATGGGATGATGATTCCTCCACTGCCGGCCCTGATGGCATCATTCCTCTTGTCGGGTTGTATGAGGAGAATGGTCTTCTTGTCTATGACGGAATGGCGTTGTCAAATTTTGACAATGACATCTACGCAAGGGTTCTCCGGGCCATACCTGGAGTTGAGGTCGGTAATAAGCTTGTAATAGACCCCTCGTCCGTTGACGTATCATACATGGACCGGGCGATGTTGATAAGAATTGAGGCGAGAATCAACCTTCGATGAAATCAATCTCTGACGTTGTCCGATGAAAAGGAGAAGCATAGTTTTTTCTTTGTGGCTGTTGTCCGCACTCTTTGCAGAGGAACGTTCAATGGCGCAGGATTCTACTTCTTCCATCGCAGGAGAGGTCATCGTCAGGCAACAGATTATCGAGCAGAGTTTGCAATACGACTTCCCGGTACAAGGGGCGGAAGTGGTACTCGTTTGCGGACGGGACACTTTGAAAACAGAAACGGATCTGCGTGGGGGCTTTACTTTTACAGGTCTTGTTCCGGGAGAAATCCATATGTCCATAAAAAAAGACGGATATGCTACGTTCTCGGAAAGTTTCGAAATTGTGGCGGGCAAAAATGTCATTCTGGTCGATCTTTCTCCCTCCGGAGGGGACATAGAACCCTCCGTCGCAACATCCCGTCCCCCCGTAATGACGATGAAGGGGGACACTCTTGTATACAATGCAGCTGCTATCGACAGACGCGAAGGGGACTATGCGATCGATATACTCAAGCAGTTCCCTGGCGTGGAAGTCCAAGGACGCAGTATCAGTATTGTTGGGCAAAACGTAAGGAGGACTTATGTCAATGGGGCGATGATATTCGGACAGGACCCGATGTCTTCCATGGAGAACCTGAAAGGTGAGCAGGTCCTGACAATGGACGTTTACAACGAGAAGAGTCCCGAAGAGACCATAGACGGCAACGTCCGTCCCAAAGACCTTGTCATCAACATAAATACCAAGGACCCGATATTCAGCGTCACCGATATCCAGGCAAGGGCGATTGCGGGAGTGGATCTGGAGAACGATGACAAAGGAGAACATCAGACAAGGTATACAATCGGGGCTAACGCCAAGTTCTTTTCCGAGAAGAATATCCTCGCCGCCGACCTTATTACAGGTAACCTCGGGATGGCGTCAAGTCTTATTTCGGTTGATCCGACGATCCAATCCAACTACAAAGAAGATACTTCTGTCAGTTTGGGTTTCGATCATTATTTTGGGTCTGCTTTTATAGGCGATGGCGTGCAGGGACGATACAATTTCACACACGGATGGGCAAGAAACAGAAGCAAGGCGTTGTCAGAGTATTTTGAAATGGAGTCCTTTCCCGGAAGGAATCAGGAAAGTGAGACGCTTGGAACGCAGAAAACAAAAACGCATTCCTTCAATTCCACCCTAGCCTACAGGACCGCTCCCTTCTTATCGGTATATTGGACTAATGCCTTGTCTTTCAGTTCGTTGGAATCCGAAAGAAACCTTTCGGAGACGACACTGATTCCCGAACATGACCCGATGCTGCGGGAAGAAAGGTTTTCACAGAACAACCGTTCCTGGAGTATTTCTGAAAACGTAACCGTTTCTCTGAGGAAAATCCGCAAGTATACCCCCTCTTTAGGGGTTTCAGTAGAAGCCGGAAGGAATAATCTCGATTCCTGGACTCTTGATACCCTCTCTTCTTCCTATTCCAGGCGGTATCTTACAAAGGACGGATTGGGTGTTTCAAGATCGCTGGGTTTAAGTTTCAGACAGCCGGTTGTGATGTATAACGATTCCAGGAAACTGATTAACTTGACTTTGACGGGCGGATATACTGCAAAAAGGTCTTCGAAAATCCAGGAGGCCTATGACCTGCTGGACCCCGTACGTCCCGTGTTGAATCCTGCGAATACCTTTGACTATACATTCAACGATGACAGATACTATCTGCTTGCCAATATGGTTTACAGCCGGATAGGAAGTAATTCGGTCATCGGCTCATTGCAAATCTCATCGGACAGGATCAGGGACCTTGAGAATCTTGACGGAAACCGGACGGAAAGGACTTTTTACAGTGTCTTGCCGGCCGTTAGTTTCACAACGGGAAAAGGTTTCACTCTTTCCTATTCCTGTTCCGATATCATCCCGTCGGTTGAGCAGGTCAGGGATTATATAGATGATACGGACCCTTTGATGCTCAGATCCGGTAATCCGGGAATCAAGAGAAGCTTGTCGCATTCCTTCAGTCTGAGCCGTTATTCTATGAATGTCAGTGAAGGAAAGCCTCAATATCGCGTTGACATTTCTGCCAATATCGTTACGGACCCGATTGTTTCCAAACTCGTCTTTTTCAAGGAGGACACCATCTTGACGGATTACAGGAATTATTCCGCACCTGCAGGATCCGCCCTCAATATCCCGGAAAACTCCTCTCCGAGGTACAACTTTTCCGCAAGCGGATCCATAAACTACCGCGTATACCTTGCAAAAGACAAGTTTCCTGTCAATTTGAACTTGGTGCCTTCCCTTTCGTATCAATCCATGCCACAATATTATGGTACAGTCTTCGACAGGACCGGGGAATTCAGAACCGGGGGAAGATTCGGTGCCAACGGATCCTTTTCTTCGGCGTTGCGATATGGGCTTCTTGCGTCGGTGGAATACTGTAATGTAAGGACCGCAAGCAGCAACAACGACATTTCTTCTATGAATTCATCCCTGGGCGGCAACGTGAATCTCGAATTCATGCGTAATGCCCATATCAAGGGGTCCTACAGGTTCAACTTCTATAATTATCTTAAATCCCGGATGCAGGATGTATACCGGCATTATCTTGACCTGTCCATTGGTTGGAGTTTCCTAAAAAAGGCGCTTTCGGTGGATATCCTGGGTGTTGACCTCCTCAATAACGGGAAAACATTTTCAGCAAGCTCCGGTGCTTCCTCCTATGTTCGGACGTGGACTCCTTCTTACGGGAGAAGCATTTTGTTGAGTATCAGTTTCCGCTTCAATTCTTCCGGTGGGAAAATGGCTCCCGTTATCGCTTTATGATTTCGGATCAAAAAGTTGTTGCGAAAAATAAGATAAGTTCCTAACTTTCGGAACAATAAACTTTAGATGATTTCAAAAGTAGCACTACACTCACGACATCAGGACCTTCTTCCGGAAGTCGCTGATTTTCAAGCTTGCGGGGATGGCCTCGCCAAGGAGTTTGTAGTATGCTTTTACTTTTTTGTTAGGGGTTTCTACAAGGATTTCTCCATGTTTGTTGCGGAAGCACATCAGCGACTGCGTCCGTCCGGTTATCTCGGACACGGACAATCCGCTGTCATCCAGCGTTTTGCGCATGTTCAGGAAGATTATGGTGTTCATGATGTCACAGAGTATCTTTCCGCGGACGGTGTCGACGGTCCACTTGGACAACGGAAGCAGGCCGAGGTATTCCTTGCTGGTCTTGATCACGCCCTCGATGTCCGTGCGCCCGAAGTAGTCCGTGAGCAGTTCAGCCGGAGTGAGCTTCTTGTTGGAAAGCAGCACGAAGTATCCGAACCGGACCGACAGCCAGTCCTTCTCCTTGTCCTTCATCGCGTCGTATTCGTCGGGATGGTCCAGCATGAAGTTCCGCTCCCGCTGGAGGGCGTTGTGCTTGTCCACGTAAACATAGGCATAGACCTTTTCGCCGAACAGCACGATTTCCTTCCTCTTCCCGAAGTACACGTGCCCTCCCCTCACGAAGCGATATTTGCCCTTGTCCAGGCTGGGGCGGAACTCGTGGTATAGCGTCTTGAAAGGGAAGCCCTTCCGGGCCGGCATCCTGCCGATGAAGGTCTTCTCCGTCCCGTTATGGAACGCGTGGATGACCTCCTTGGAGATGTAACCGGCATACAGGACAAGGGAGTTGATGGTGATGTCAAGACTGATGGCCACGTCGTTCACCACGGTCATGATGGTGCTGATGTCAAGCACGTTGCCGGGAATGATTTCGTACCAGACCGGAAGTCCGGTCTCCTCGTCCAGCACCAGCACGAGGCGCGTCTGGATGGATGCGGACTCCACGCCGTGGCTGCACAGAGCATTGAACGGGTTGTTGTCGATGTCGTCGGGGAGCGGAGTGGAGTCCACGTAGCAGCACCGGCCGAAGCCGGGGTGCGTTTCCCGCATCATCCCCACGAAGGCCTTGAAGAACGCCATCCGCGTACGGTCCTTGCCCATCATCGTGAAGTACACCGTGTCGCTCCTGAGCGACGAGAAGGGGATGCCGTCCAGAACATAGGAGGCGAAGGACTTCTCCATGAAACAGTCGCAGCCGATACGGCTGCCGTCTCGGAGGATACCGTGAAGGATATGGCACAGGACACGCTGGCGGTCGGACTCCTCAGGAAAGGTTTCCTTCAGGATGTCCGCCATGCCCGTCTTCACGAGAAAGTTCATCAGGAGGTAGGCGTCTCCGAACACTGTGTGGACCTCCGTCTCCGGAAAGACGTCCACGTCGCCGGAAAGACGCTTGTCATCCCTGCCGACCTCATCGAAGCTGTCGGATACGGAATCATAGGAAACGAGACCGCGCTGCGGGGAGAGGAAGATGCCGCTCTTCCCGTCCGCGCTGAGCCAGACGACCCTCCCGAGGCGCTCCCGTACGATCTGCCTGGAGTGGAACCTCCCTCCATCCTTGACGTATATGGACTCCTTGATGGAAGCGCTGCCGCTTGTGATGTTGCCGTTCGTGTCCCTGACCAACTTTTGAACCCTTATGAATGCCATGCCGTGACGCCTGTTTTAATAGTGTTATGTAGCACTACAAATCTACGCATTTGTCACGACATTATCAAGCATTTCAACAACAATTTCATTGCGAATCAACAAATTAGCGGAAACAGCATCGCAGCATAGTTGCTGTAGTGCTACTTTTGTACAGAACTAAAGATAACTATGATTTGCGCGGCGCTGCTGG
>DBWN01000096.1:8466-8862 GCA_002308935.1 Bacteroidales bacterium UBA1237
GGTGAATCGCACGATTACAGCGGCCACTATGCCATAGACCTGATTAACAAGGGTACCATTACAATCAATCCGGCGATGTCTGATTTTAGCAATGTCACCTATAAACTCGTGAAACTGACGTCAAAAGAAATGGAGAATTGTGACTCCAGGAGCCCTTCGGCTTGCAAGATACATTCTATTGTTGCTCTACCTTGGGATTATTCATACTAGTACATTCAGTATGGTTTACCTATATCATTGAACTATACTATACCGTTTTCAGTGATTCTCTTCTCTTCTTTTTGACCCGCTATTATTTCTTTGCTTGTCCCACAAAACAATATCTAGTTTCCAGGCTAATGACAAAACTGTCAATTATCTGGAAAGTATCCAAGTTCTCATCGTTCTTCTCTTTTT
>DBWN01000280.1:0-1159 GCA_002308935.1 Bacteroidales bacterium UBA1237
AGGCCTTCCCTTATGATCTTGTTGTCTATTCCGGTGGCTTTGGCTGCGAGAGCGGCCGCCATTGAATTGTAGATGTTATGCTTTCCTCCGAGGGCGAGTTCCTCAAGGTAGAGGTCGCATTCGTCCTTGCCGTAGCGGACGACCATCTTGTCGTCTTTGAGGAAAGCGCCTTGCTCGTACTCCGTTCCGGCCTTCTGTGTGAAAGGAAGCTTCTGACACTGGAGCACGATCTGGCTGAGATGGTTTATGGTGATCTCGTCATCGGAATCGAAGATGAAGCAGTCCTCGGGACGGAGGTTCCTGGTGATGCGGAACTTCGACCTGACGTAATTCTCCATCTTGTGGTCATAACGGTCCAGATGATCGGGAGTGATGTTCGTAATGATAGCGATGTCCGGCCTGAACTCATAGCAGTTGTCCAGCTGGAAGCTGCTTATCTCGAGGACATAGTAGTCGTGATGTTCGGTGGCCACCTGGTAAGCGTAGCTCATGCCGATGTTACCGCCGAGTCCGACGTTGAGGCCGGCCTGCTGGAGAAGATAATAAATCAGGGATGTTGTGGTGGTCTTGCCGTTCGAACCGGTAATGCAGATCTTGCGGGCGGTGTCGTACCGTCCTGCGAACTCTATCTCAGAGATCACATGAATCCCCTTGTCCTCGATCTTCTTCACGATGGGGACATCGGAAGGTATGCCAGGGCTTTTCACCACTTCGTCAGCATTGAGGATCAGTTCCTCAGTATGCTGGCCCTGCTCGAAGGGAATCTTCCATTCGTTAAGGGTGTCCATGTACTTCTGGGAAATGGTTCCCTTGTCGGACAGGAACACATCGAATCCTTTCACTTTAGCGAGAACTGCCGCGCCTACTCCGCTTTCCGCTCCACCGAGAACAACTACTCTTGCCATTTTGCTTGTATTGTCTTTTTTCTGTTCAGCCCTAGGGCTATGTATGTCTGTCTGTAAATCCGTTTATCTTATCTTGAGGAGTGCCAATGTGGACACTGCCAGAATCAATCCCACGATCCAGAACCTTGCTACGATCTTCGCTTCAGGGATGGCCCTTGCCGGCTTCTGTATCAAGGAAGGTATGCCCTCCTTCTGGTAGTGGTGATGAAGCGGGGCCATCTTGAATATCCTCCTTCCTTCACCGTATTTCTTTC
>DBWN01000280.1:1195-2850 GCA_002308935.1 Bacteroidales bacterium UBA1237
CCGCAGAGGATGGGGAGGAGGAGTTCCTTCCTTATCAGGATGGCGCTCACTCCGATGATTCCTCCGATTGTGAGGCTTCCGGTGTCACCCATGAACACCTGGGCGGGATATGCGTTGTACCAAAGGAAGCCGATGAGGGCTCCGACGAACGCACTCATGAAGATCGCCACCTCTCCTGATCCCGGGATGTACATGATGTTGAGGTAATTCGAGTTGACGAGGTTACCGCTCAGCCATGCCAGGATTCCGATAACGACTCCCACTATCGCCGAGGTGCCGGCGCTGAGTCCGTCCATTCCGTCAGTGAGGTTTGTGCCGTTGGAGCATGCGGTGATTACGATTACAATCATCAGAACGTAAATGGCCCACTTGGTGTACCATCCCCATTTGCCGTTGAAGGGTGAGAGCCACTTGTAGTCGAACTCGTGGGACTTGATGAAGGGGAGAGTGGTCTTTGTACTCTTGACCACGTCCTCAGACTTGTACCTGCTGTCCTGGATGACCCTCTCACTGTCCACGTTCACCTCGTCGCTGTGCTGCCCCACAAGAACGGTCGGGTCGACGACCTTTTCCCTTACAACTATATTATTGTTGTAGCAGACGGTAAGACCGATGATGAATCCGAGAGCTATCTGGAGGAAGAGCTTTCCTTTTTCGCTCATTCCTTCCTTGTTGTGCTTGAACACCTTGATGTAGTCATCGGTGAATCCGATGGCCCCGCACCAAAGTGTGGTGACAAGAAGAAGGATCGTGTATATGCTGGTCAGGTCGCAAATCAGAAGTGCGGACCCGACGACGGCCATGATAATGATGACTCCTCCCATGGTGGGGGTGCCTTTCTTCTGCATCTGACCTTCCAGACCGAGGTCCCTAATGGTCTCCCCGATCTGCTTTTTCTGCAGGATGTCGATTATCTTCCTTCCGAATATGGTGGCGAAAAGCATGGCGAACACAGCCGCGAGCATCGCCCTGAAGGACAGGTAATGCATAAGCCCCTGTCCGGGAATGTCATATTTCTCTAATGCTTGGAATAAATGGTAAATCATGGTCTATTTCACGTCTGTCTGTTGGAAAATCTCTTCGACTATCTCCCTTTCGTCGAAATGGTTCTTCTCTTTTCCGAGGATCTGGTAGGTCTCATGACCTTTTCCCGCCAGGAGGATCGTGGATCCTTCAGGTGAGAGCATTATTGCCGCCCTGATCGCTTCTTTACGGTCCTCGATGGATATGGTCTTGAGGAGCCCTTCCTTCGAGAATCCTTTCTTTATGTCCGCTATGATGTCCGAAGTCTTCTCCGTGCGGCTGTTGTCCGAAGTCACGAATATCCTGTCGGCGTATTTCTCGCTGATCGCCGCCATTTCGGGGCGCTTTGTCTTGTCGCGGTCACCTCCGCATCCGAAAAGGCATACAAGGTGCCTTTTGGGGGCGATATCCCTAAGTGTCGAGAGCACGTTCTCAAGAGCGTCAGGAGTATGGGCGTAATCTATTACGACGGCCATGTCCCTTGGTCCCCTCATTGTCTCTAGCCTTCCTTTCGCGCTGGAGAGATTGCTTATCGCTATGAGCGCTTCCTCGGGCTCGGTGCCCAATACTACAGCGGTGGTGTATATCGCAAGAAGGTTGTACGCGTTGTGCCTTCCGATAAGACGGGTCCA
>DBWN01000280.1:2940-3390 GCA_002308935.1 Bacteroidales bacterium UBA1237
GGGGTGTTCTGCACCATCACAAGGCCGTTCTTGTCATCCACATTCGTTATCGCATAGGCGCCTTTCTCGAGGTTGTCGAAGAACAGCTTCTTGCAGCGCAGATACTCCGCGAATGTCCCGTGGTAGTCGAGATGGTCGTGAGTGAGGTTCGAGAAAATGCCGGCCTTGAAGTGAAGACCTGCGACCCTCTCCTGCTCCACTCCTATGGAACTCACTTCCATGAAACAGTATTCGCAACCTTCTTCCACCATTTTGGCGAGAAGGGAGTTGATGGTGATGGGGTCGGCGGTNNTTGTGCCTTCCGATAAGACGGGTCCAAGTCTCTTTTCCGTCGATGCGGAGCTGCATCCCGTCGAAACTCTCCTCAATGACCTTGCAAGTGTGGTCGGCCATGCTCCTGCATGAATAGGTGACTACTTGGGCCGGGGTGTTCTGCACCATCACAAGGCC
>DBWN01000280.1:3578-11834 GCA_002308935.1 Bacteroidales bacterium UBA1237
CAACCTTCTTCCACCATTTTGGCGAGCAGGGAGTTGATGGTGATGGGGTCGGCGGTTGTGTTGGCCGTCTCGCTCATCGTCTTGCCTACATAATTGGCGATTGTGGAGAGGAGTCCGCAGTTGTACCCGAGGTTCATGAACATGTTGTACAGGAGGGTCACAGTAGTGGTCTTCCCATTTGTTCCTGTTATGCCTACAAGGTTCAGCTTTTCAGAAGGGTTGCCATAATAGTTCGCAGCCATGATGGCGAGCGCGTGACGTGAGGACTCCACCTTGATGAGGGTGAGGTTCTCTACGAGGGAGATCTTTCCGCTCTTGGCCTCAAGGTCGTTCGTCGGGCCTATCTTGGCCAGTTGCGCTGACAACGAAAGGTCATTCTCGTATACTATGGCGGAAGCCCCGCTGCGTACAGCCTTCTCTATGAAGTCATGTCCGTCGCTGGCGAACCCTTTGACGGCAACGAAAAGGCTGCCCGGGGTCACTTTCCTCGAGTCGCTGAATATTCCTGTGCAGTCATGGTCGATGCGGCCTTTGACTGAACTTGCTCCTGCGTCCTTTATGATGTCCTTCAGAATCATCTTCACTACTGCGTTATTCAACGGAAGCTGTTTTGCTGTCCTCTTCCGTCACTTCCTGGATGGCTTCCTGCTGGTTGCCTTTGTTCTTCTTCACTTTCTTAGCCTTGGCCGAAGATGTCCCTGTCTCGTCCCAAAGAGGGAGGGAGTGCCTTTCAGTGAGCACTTCACCGTTTTCGATGTCGAGAGCATAGACGTTGTCCACCAGCTCCCTGAACGCCAAGGCGGGAAGGGTTCCACCGTAGAAGATCTCACGGTCGAGGTTCGAGTAGATCACGCATATCGCTGAGTACTTGGGCTCATCTGCGGGGAAGAATCCTACGAATGTGGCCTGGTACTGTTTGCGCCCGAACTCATCCTCGTAAGGGTTATGGCTCTTCTGGGTGTATTTCGGATCAAGGACGATACGTGCGGTTCCGGTCTTTCCGGCGACGGTGCACCTGGCTCCTTTGAGCCTTGTCTTTCCGGTACCGACCTCAGTAACCCTCTTGAGCGCTACTGTGAGGGTGTCGGCTGTCGCCCTTGAACAGATCGAACCGTTCAGGATGCTGGGTCCTCTTTCTTCTTTGACGACTCCGTTCTCTTCAATGCTTTCGACCAGGTAAGGCTTCATCATCTTGCCTTTGTTGGCGATAGCGTTATAGAAGGTTACGATGTGAAGCGGGGTCTCCGCCACGGAATATCCGATGGCGACGGATCCCAAGTCTGTGGCGCTCCAGTATGGAGAGTCAGGGTCGGGGAGGGTAGGGGTCTTGAATCCGTCCAGATCGAAATCGAATGTCTCTCCCAACTTGTACAGGTACAGCTTGTCCAGCATCTTCTTGGGGTTGTCACCATAATGGGTGATCGCAAGCTGGCGGAACACGTAGTTTGACGAAATCTCGAATCCGTGCAGGATGCTTATCTTGTCGGTGTTGTTCTGCCTCTCGTAATCATAGATATGGGAGTCTGCAGCGAATCTGTATCCCTTGACAACACCGTGGTTCGTGGGAATTTCGTCCCTCAGCTGCACCTTGCCGTCCTCAAGAAGGCTCATCAGGGTAGTGGACTTGAATACTGAACCGGGCTCTCCTGTCCTGCCGATCGCCATGTTGTAGCTCTCGGTCATCCTTTGGGAAACGGTGTCCCTCATCAGGTTCACCATAGCCCTTATGGCTCCGGTCTTGACGTCCATCACGATGATGCAGCCGCCTTCAATCTTGGGATTGTCCTCAATCTGGTTGCGGAGCGCCCTGTCGGCGATATCCTGGATGTCTATGTCGAGAGTGGTACGGATGTCCCTTCCGTTGACGGCCTTTCTCCAGGTGCTGTCGTAGTTGTGGATACGGTCCCTGTTGTCAGTCACCTTCAGCCATTCGTAACCTTCCTGTCCGTGGAGGACATAATCGTATTTGCCCTCGAGGCCGATATGGTTGTTTCCGTTGCTCTTGCTGTTGTCCTTGACGTAGCCGATGGCCCTTCTTGCGAGGGAGCCGTAGGGATACTGTCTGGTGTCGAACTTCTCGGTGATGATGCCTCCGCGGTAAGCGCCTTCATTGTAGAGGGGGAGGGCTTTCACTTCCTGAAGTGTCTCATGGCCGATGGGCTTTCCGATCTTGAGGTACTTGCTGCCCTTTTCCCTTCCCTGGATAATGGCGTCGTAGTATTCTCCGGAAGTCTTGTCCCCGTATATCCTCGAAAGGCCCTCTGCGAGGTCCCTGGCCTTGCTCTTCCATTCGAGCTCTTTTTCGGGTTCATCCCTGTAAGAGTCCTTCATCACGGTGCAGTCCATGTAAACCTGGTACATGGGGGTGGACATGGCAAGCAGCCTTCCGTCCCTTGCGAAGATGGAACCTCTTTCGGGTTCGAGGTCCACTTTCTGGACTGTCGGGCGGAAATATCCCGCTATGCTTGGATCCGGTTCATATGTCAACTGGATATGGACTATCCTTGCGACGATTACGATCGCCGCTACAAGGAATGCAAGATACAGATAGTAGAGGATCAGTCCTATCCGGTCCTTGCTCCTGTCCTTGGGTTGGGTCGTTGTGTTCTTCTGGGCCATTTCCTTGTCGTCTTTTCTTGTCCTGTCCGTTTATCTGCCGTGCTTCTACTTCATTATCCTGTCTGCGGGTTTGACGGGGAGCTCCACGTCTGAGCCGATTTTCTCAAGCATGTCCTCGACTGTCGTTATCCTGTCGAGGCTCACTACTTCAACAGTCTTCTGGGCGTGATAGATCTTCATGTCATTGAGGGTGGTCTTGTTCTTCTCCACCTTCACCATGGTGTTCTCGATCTTCATGCTCAGCCATATCATCATCCAAAGGAGGAAGAAAGTGTAGATGATGTGAGGGAAATACTTGTCGAAGCGCATCCTCAGGAGAAGTTCTCCGTGAAGGATCGCCACGAAACCGTTCTTTGTGACTTCCCAGATTCTCTTCCAGTTCATTTGTTTTCCTCCTTTGTCTTTCGGGCAATGCGGAGTTTGGCGCTCCTTGCCCTTGTGTTTGACGAGATCTCCTCTTCTGAAGGCAGGATAGGTTTCCTCTCCACTGCCTCAAGAGGGGAGTAAGCCCTTCCGTAGATGTCTTTCTCGACCTTGCCGTCGACGTTTCCGCTCTTGATGAAGTTCTTCACCATCCTGTCCTCGAGGGAGTGGTAGGTGATGACTACCAGGCGTCCGTCTTCCTTGAGGGAGTCGGCTGCACCCTGAAGGAACTTTTCAAGCGACCTCATCTCCTGGTTCACCTCGATCCTCAAAGCCTGGAACACTTTGGCCAGCACCTTGTGCTCGGCGCCTTTGGGCAGCATTCTGCTTATCGCGGCTTCGAGGTCTCCGGTCGTGGCGATTTGCTTCGCTTCCCTTGCTTTGACGATCAGGGATGCCATCTTTCTGGACCCTTCGACTTCGCCCCACATCCTGAGGACCTTTTCGATGTCTTCCTCTGGATAAGAATTGACCAGATCCGCAGCGGTCATGCCGCCTTCTGTGTTCATCCTCATGTCAAGAGGGGCGTCAAATCTGAAGGAGAAACCTCTTTCAGCCGTGTCGAACTGATGTGAGGACACTCCAAGGTCTGCAAGTATTCCGTCAACCTTTGAGGGGATGCCTTCCCTTTGTTCCAGAAGGAGGAGATGATTCCTTATGAAACGGAAATTGTCCCTTACCAAGATGAGCCTACCGTCGTCCGGACGGTTCTTTATTGCGTCACTGTCACGATCGAAGGCGATGACCCTGCCGCTCCCGGATAAGCGTGAAAGAATCCCGGCGGTGTGACCACCGCCTCCGAATGTGGCATCTACGTAAGTTCCGTTTGGTGATGTGACCAGCGCTGAAACGCTCTGCTCGAGAAGTACAGGGGTATGGTATTCAGACATCTTCCTATCTCCTATCCCTCATGGGACAGTCCTTCGGCGATGGCTACATACTCTTCCTGTGAAATCCAGCTTGCCTCGTAATTCTCTTTGGCCCAGATCTCGATCTTGTAGTCAACTCCGGAGAACACCAATTCCCTGTTAGCTCCTATAGTGTCTAGAAGTTCTTTAGGGATGAGAATGCGTCCGACCTTGCTGTCAGGTTCGACCACACGGCTGCCGCGCATGTATTCCCTCCAGAACATGGCGTGCTTCCTGTTGAAGAGATTGAGACTGGCCTTGACAGCTCTGCTCTGGCGCTCCCACTCCTCGAAAGGATACATCTCGAGGCAGGGGGAGTAGATGTCCTTCTTCACGACGAAACGCATGTCACTCCCTTCGGGAATGACATTCTTGAGCGGCGAGGGGAAGACAACCCTTCCCTTGTCGTCGATCTTCGCTGTGTATTCGCCTATGAATGAAAGCATCACTGTCCTTTCTGGCAAGTTAATCCAATTATTGCGGCTTCCCTGTGGAAATATCCTCCGAAGGGAGGAATCACCGTTAGGGTGCCGCTTTTTTCACGCTCACCACAAAGATAGAGATATTTTCCCATTTTGTTACACTCTTTTCCAAACTTTTCCACCAAAATATTTTCAACAAAGATTTGAACAGATGTTTAAATATCGGGGAGTGAACCGTTTGAGGTGTTTTATGGGGGTTTTGACGGCAACGGAGCATGAAAAAAGAGGCTGACCTTTCAACCTCTTTCTCGCTGACGGACTGCAGATTGCCGGTCCGTTATTTCCTCCGGAATGTCAAGGATTCGTGAAAAGGGACCATGCGCTTTCCGAGATCGGAATGTCGCCGGTCATAAGCATGACGACCCTGGCGAAAGGACGTATGACCAGGATTTCCTTGAGCATTGTGTTCTGGGGCATTTCCTGAAGGGCCTCAGGGGTCAGCGAGGACTGGTTTTCCACGTCGGAGAACATGAGATAGAGGTCATATTCTCCGGTGTTTTCATCAAAGACATTGATAAGATGCATGTAGCTCTCTTTGGCGGATGATTCCAAAGAATTGAGGAAACTGTCCCCTTCGGATCCCATGGGCACGTTGAGTATCCTTATCGCCGAGAATCTCTTGAGGTTCTTCTTGGCTTCCTTGTCTTTGGTGAGTGCGGCCATGAGTTTGATCCTTCCGGGACCGAGATTGACGAGATTGAAGCCCGCTTTGCCCTCGGTCGCATCAATCGCTGCGGCGACTGAATTCTGGGCTGAGGAAGTGATGCTCACCCCCGTCAACAGGAGGATGAACAGAAGAAGACTGATTATTTTGTGGTTTGTCATGTTTTTGTTGATTAGATCATCGGGGCGAAAAGCCTCATCACTTTCTCGTATAGGACGCTGGTCCATGAGCGCTTTTCCCACTGCTCGAGATCGAGTTCTTCGCAAAGTTCCAGATCCTTGAAGAACACTTCTTTGCAAAGAGCTGCGGTTTCCTTGTCGTATATGAAGGAATTGATCTCGTAGTTTATGTCGAAACTCCTCGGGTCCAGATTGGATGAACCTACGATTGAGAGGTAATCGTCGCAAACCAAGGTCTTCGAATGGATGAACTGTCCTCCTCTGAGATAGATTTTGACACCGGCTTCAAGGACCTCTGTGTAATAGGACTTGTTGGCCGGTCTTATGAACCATGTGTCGACTCTTTGAGGCAGCATGAGCCTCACGTCAACTCCAGACAGGGCGGCGCTTTTGATAGCATTGAGAAGAGGCTCGGGCGGAATGAAATAAGGAGTCTGGATATAGACGTATTCCTTTGCGTTGTGAAGTATCCACTCGTAGCCCATTTGGGTGATGGGCCATTCGACATCCGGCTCATCAGGGACCATCTGCACAGTCTTTCCACTGAGGACTGGAAGGGGGGAGTCCAGACTGTCCACCTTGAAGGATACGTCCTGAGGGATTCCGGCCGGGGGAGTCGCGGCGGAAAGATCGGTAGCCCAGGGCTGGAAATACTCCTTGAACGGAAGGTCTATCTGCCCGTCAGCGGAAAGCCACGCATCCATGAAAATGTACTGGAGAGAAGCGACAGCAGGTCCTTCAACTCTCATGTGGGTGTCTCTCCAAAGCTCGAAGTATCTGTCCTTTATGTTCATGCCTCCGGTATAACCGATCTTGCCGTCGATCACTACGATCTTGCGATGGTCCCGGAAGTTCAGGGTCGTCACGAATTTCAGGAAATGCTTTCTCGGGTTAGTGAACTTCACTACCTCGATCCCGGCCTTCCTCATTTCGTTGTAGTATCTTTCCCTTATGGAGAAGTTGGCGACATTCTCATGGACGAAGCGCACCTTCACTCCTTGACGGGCTTTCTCCATCAGAGCTTCCTTGACCCTGTTGCTCCATTTGTCGTTCCCGAAAAGGTAGTACTCCATATGGATGTATTCCTTCGCATCTGTGATGTCCTTCATCAGGAGCTCGAACTTCCTCTTCCCACAGGTTATTATCTCAACGGAGTTGTCCTGGGAGGGGGTAGGGAAATTGCGCTGGGAAAGAAGGCGGGCAAGGGGCCTGAAGCGCTCCTCGATTCCCTTAATGCTCTTATCTGAGAAAAGGAGCCTGTTGATTTCATGGGTGGTGCCTTCAGTGAACACGTCGCGATAATGGAGATGCTTCCTGTAGAAATACCAATGGTGCCGGTAATTCACCCCGAGACACAGATACAGAATGATTCCGATGATGGGAAGAACCGCGATAATGAGCATCCATGAGATCTTCTTGCTGGAGTCCACATTGTCCGTCAGTATGACGAGCATCACTCCGGCGAGAAGAAGACCGAACAGTATGGAGAGAAGGATACTCATGCGATATGGGATCTATCGGGATGAAAGACTTCTTCCGACTGCGTCCTTCCATCCTTCTTTCAGCTTTGAAACTTCAGAGGACGGCATTTCAGGGGAGAAGACCCTGTCGGCTTTCCATTGAGAACGTATCTCACTGATGCTGTCCCAGAATCCTACGGCCAGGCCGGCGAGATAGCAGGCCCCAAGGGCTGTAGTCTCTGTGATCACCGGGCGTATGACGTCCGTACCGAGCATGTCGGACTGGAACTGCATGAGGAGGTTGTCGTTTGAAGCGCCTCCATCTACCTTCAGCTCCTTGATCTTGATGCCCGCATCTTTTTCCATAGCTCCGACTATGTCCATGGTCTGGAATGCTATCCCTTCAAGAGCCGCCCTTGCTATATGAGCTGAAGTGGTTCCGCGTGTTATGCCATATATGCAACCTCTGGCGTCAGGGTCCCAATGAGGTGCTCCGAGTCCGGTGAGGGCGGGAACGAAGTACACTCCTCCGTTGTCTTTCGCTTTCTGGGCCAGAGGCTCAACATCTGAAGAGGATCTTATCACTCCAAGTCCGTCCCTTAGCCATTGCACAACGCTGCCTCCTACGAAAATGCTGCCTTCAAGGGCGTAATTGACTGTCTTCCCGATCTTCCAAGCGACTGTCGAAAGCAGGTTGTTCTTTGACAGTATAGGGGAGTCGCCGGTGTTCATGAGCAGGAAACATCCTGTACCATAAGTGTTCTTGACGGATCCCGCCTCGGTGCACATCTGACCGAATAGGGCGGACTGCTGATCACCCGCTATTCCTGCAATAGGTATCCGGTATCCGAGAAGGGAAGAGGTGGAAGTGTAGCCGTAAACCTCGCTTGAAGAACACACTTTGGGGAGCATGGATTCCGGAATCCCGAAAAGTTTCAGAAGGTCCTTGTCCCATTTTAGGGTGTGTATGTTGAAAAGCATCGTCCTGGAAGCGTTGCTGACGTCCGTGACATGCTTTTTCCCTTTGGTGAGGTTCCAGACGAGGAAGGAGTCAATGGTGCCGAAGCGCAGCTCTCCGCGTTCAGCCATTTTTCTTGCTCCGCTCACATTGTCGAGTATCCACTTGACCTTTGTGGCACTGAAATAAGGGTCAACGACGAGTCCGGTCTTTTCCCTTATCATTTTATCAGCTCCGTCCTTTATGAGCTGCTCACAATAGGGAGCAGTCCTCCTGTCCTGCCATACGATGGCGTTGTATACCGGTTCTCCGGTTTCGGCGTCCCAAACGACAGTGGTCTCCCTCTGGTTGGTGATACCGATGGCGGCTATCTGGGTGGGACGGATTCCCAAAGAGGTAATTGCCTCAGCAACAACTGAGGCTTCAGAGGACCAGATGTCCCTGGGGTCGTGTTCAACCCAGCCTTCTTTCGGGAAATGCTGTCGGAATTCTTTCTGGGCCAGGCTCTTTATACGGCCTTCGTGGTCGAATATCAGAGCTCTGGAGGAACTTGTTCCCTGATC
>DBWN01000074.1:0-1418 GCA_002308935.1 Bacteroidales bacterium UBA1237
GATTACTCCCCCCCGTCTACCCTATTTTTGCCGTGTCGGCTTGAGTAGGGGAATACTGCGCTTTGTCGTCAAAGTATCGTCCTGTGGATTACGGAAGGATCCATCTTGTCGAGACTTCTTACCCCGGTCGCGCACATTACACCGGCAAGCTCGTTGGTCATTTCCTTTATTCTGGCTGCCACCTTGTCGGAACCTTCCGGAAGAAGGGGAATGAAGTGTCTTCCTACTCCGACGGCGTCGGCTCCCATAGCGAGGCACTTGTATGCGTCCATTCCGCTGAGGATTCCGCAGTCTACGAATATCTTCATCTTTCCGCCTACTGCATCAGCGATCTGTTCCAGAGCCATGAGGGGAGGTATGGAGTATTTGACTCTTCCACCATGATGGGAGAGCATTATTCCGGAAACTCCCGCGTCAAGGCACTTCTTGGCATCGCTTACGCTGAGCACTCCTTTGAGTATGAAGGGAACCTTTGAGGCTTTCACGAATTTCTTCAGGTCGTCAGTTTTCTTGGCCTTCATCTTTTCGCCCATTACTACATCATATCCACCGCGACCGTTGAAGGAGTGGTCTATGTCCATTCCGACAGCAAGGCAATTCTTCTGCCTTGCCGAATAGCGGATTTTCTTTATGACGTCATCGTTGTCCTCATAAGGTTTGATTATCCTGATGGTTTTTGCTCCGGTCGCCAGCACTTCGTCGAATTCTTCATCCGGCCCCATGCCGATCCAGTTGACGGCGTTGCAGGCTTTGGCGGCTTTGGAATAGACTACCAGACCGCTTTCCGTTTCGGTGCCCCTGAGATGGGACAGGGCGGCTGTCATGATCGGAGTGTCGAAAGTCTCTCCGAAGAGTCTGAATACCGTGGACGGGATATCTGAGTCAAGATACCTTGTCTCCAGCATCAGGGTGTCGAAGAAATACCTTGTGAATGAATCGGAGTCTCCAGGATCCCATCCTGGGTTGACTGTTCTTGGCTCCCATGCCGGCATGGAAGTGGGAAGGAACCTTTGTCCTCCGGGCTGACCTTGAGGGTCGGCACTGGCTGAAAGTATGCCGGGAATGGACAATGCGGCAACAGAGGCAGTTGACATTCTGACGAATGACCTTCTTGATAACTTGTTGTCTTTCATGGCTATCTGTTGTTAGTGATTATACTGTTATTCAACTTCCGAAAGCTCCCCGGTCACGGAATCTATTATGAATCCTCTTACGATGAGGTCCTTCGGCATCAGCGGATGCTCCTTGATAGTCTTGACGGTATTCCTTACGGATTTTTCTGTGTCATGGAAACCTTCCAGCCAGCATTCAAGGTCGACGCCTTCCTTGATGAGGGATGAAAGAGTCTCTTCCTTGATTCCTCTTTCAAGCATGGCTTCCTTCAGGTGCTCGTAGCACATGTGGCAGGCTCCGCAGGT
>DBWN01000074.1:1520-7298 GCA_002308935.1 Bacteroidales bacterium UBA1237
AGGCCAAGCGCTTCCTGCAGAAGGATGGAGAGCCTTGTGTCCATGCAGGAGAGCACGGCGAGTTTCTTGGAAGGGAATTTGTCCGTTTTGAAGGGTTCGTATCCGTTTTCGGAAACGAAATTCCTGTTGAAAGACAGGATCTGTTCTATGGCTGACATTGGTTGGATAGTTTTGTGCCTCTAAATATACTGCTTTTTGCCAATATTCTGAACATTTGGCGAAAACCGCTGTTTCTTATGGTCTTGTAAAGGTTTATCCTGCTTTTTTCGCATATTTGTGTATCCAAACCTTCAGAAAATGAAAAAAACTATTTCGGTGACTGCAGCTGTGCTGTTCTGTCTGGCCTGTTTCGCACAACGTCCTGACACTATCGAAGTCTGGGGACGGAAAGTACCGCTTGAAATGTATCTGAGATACCAGGGCTTCAGCGATGATACGTCTTACCGTCCTGAGAAATGGGGCGACCAGGGTGACGGAACCTTCGTTAACCCCATACTCAACGCCGATTACTCGGATCCTGACGCTATCAGGGTCGGCGACACATATTATATGGTGGCGTCCGATTTCCATTTCATAGGAATGCAGATGCTTTCGTCAAAGGACCTTGTGAACTGGGATTTCGTCGCACAACTGTACGATAAGTTCGATTATCCCGGATGGGACAGCATGGAACATTACGGGAACGGTTCCTGGGCGCCGTCTGTAAGATATCATGACGGCAAATTCTACGTTTACTTCTGTACTCCGGTGGAAGGCTTGTTCATGACATGCGCTGAAAACCCCGAAGGACCTTGGTCTGAACTTCTTCTTGTACATGCAGGTGCCGGTTGGGAAGATCCTTGCCCGTTCTGGGATGAAGACGGGAACGCTTATCTCGGACATAGCTTGGTGGGCGCCGGACCGATCATCATCCACAAGATGAGTCCCGACGGGAAAACTCTTCTGGATGAAGGAGTTGAAGTCTATAGGGGCAATGTCGCTGAAGGCACAAAAATCCATAAATGGGACGGGCTCTACTATATGAGCATACCTGAAGGGGGAGTCGGCCAGGGGAACCAGGTGATTCTTCGCTCGGATTCCATTTACGGCCCGTATGAGAGGAAGGTGGTATTGGAAAAGGGCTCCACCAACGTGAACGGACCTCACCAGGGTGCGATTGTGGACACTCCTACAGGAGAGTGGTATTTCATGCACTTCCAACAGACTCCTGCAATCGGAAGGGTAGTCCATCTGCAGCCGATGCGTTGGGAGGACGGTTGGCCTGTGATGGGTGAGGATTATGACGGCAACGGCGTCGGAGAGCCGGTGGGCTCGTGGAAGATGCCTTCCTCTACTTCAGGCAAACCGGAGATTCCTCATAAACCGGCTTCTTCGGACGATTTTTCGGGAAAGACTTTGGGAGCTCAGTGGCAGTTCAACCATAATCCTGTCCCTGAGGCTGTTTCCTTGACAGCCAAGAAAGGATATCTTGTCACGAAAGCTCTGAAAGCCGATAACTTCCACTTCGCAAGGAACACTGTTACCCAGAAACTTATGGGTTATACAGGAACCGCCACCCTTAAGGTCAAACTTTCGAAAATGAAGGACGGACAGCGTCTTGGGCTTGCTGTTCTCGGTCTTCTTGAGCAGAAGGCTGGAGTGAAGAAGGAAAACGGGAAGAAGTGGGTGTATTTCGAGAACGAGAAAGGGGAGGAAGTGCTTTCCGTTCCCATTAAGCGTTCACGAGTCTGGTTCAGACTCGATTACGATATGAGGGATCTTACCCTGAAGTTATCTTATGCAGTGAAGAAAGGAAAGTTCCTTGCCATGGGCGAACCATTCATAAACCTTTTCGGAAACTGGAAAGGAATCCGTCCGGCCCTGTTCAATTACAATACTGTGTCCGAAGGCGGTGAAGCGCTTTTCGATGAGTTCGTGTACGAGTTCGACTGCAAGTGATTTGACTATTATCTATAGAAAGAACGGCCCCCGGAAGTCATACAAGACTCCGGGGGTCATACTTTATCATGGTCGCTGGATCAGTCTTTCATTACTGAACTCGGTGTCACTCCGAAGTGTTTCTTGAAATCCCTGGAGAACGTGTTGGGGGAGAGGGAACCGATCTTGTAGGCTACTTCGCTCACTGTGTAAAGCTTTGATGCGAGGAGTTCCTTCGCCCTGTTCATCCGGTAATTGTTGATGAAGAACAGCGGAGTCTTTCCGGTCAGTGCCTTCATCTTCGCATAAAGGTTACTGTAACTCATCTGAAGGGCGGCGGCCATCTCTTCCGCCCCAAACTGCTCAGTGGCTATGTTTTCTTCCATTATCGCATGGATCTTCTCCAGGGCCACTTTCATCCGCTGTTCCCCTTATGTGTGAGAGGGCTGCTGTCATGATAGGGGTGCTGAATGTCTCCCCGAAGAGTTTGAACTCAGTTGAAGGGATGTCAGAATCGATATACCTCGATTCCAGCATCAGGGTATCGAAGAAATATCTTGTGAAAGAGTCCGCGTCTCCGGCATCCCATCCTGGAGTGACGGTCTTTGGAAGCCACTGCGGAGGAATGGCGGGTTGCGGTCTCTGGGGCTCCTGGGGTGCACCGAAGAGGGAAGCGTTCGCGGCATCGGCATTTGATGAGAGTATTGCCGGGATGGACATCGCTGCTACTGATGCTGTCGACATCCTCACGAATGATCTTCTGGAAAGTTTGTTGTCTTTCATTGCCTTATGTGTTTTGTGTTTATTCGTAGTACTTCGCGTATTCCTTGGGAAGGGCTTTGATGGGTTGTATCTGCAGATCCTTGTAGAATATCTCAGCGGCTTCCGCCTGAAGGGAAATCTTTCCTGCGGTGAGAGGCGCATCCTTCTCCCCGTCCCAGTACTGCGAGTTCCTTATCACCATGACAACGTTGCCGTTGATCACGTGAATTGCCTTGTCTTCGAAACAATAGAGGTCAAGCTGGGTCCACTCTCCGGCAGGGGATGCTTTGTCCTCGGCTGCGCAGTATGACCACGTGCCATGGGCACATATCTTGTTCCACTGACCGTTCCCTTCAAGGGAGGCGACGTATTTCCCGAAACCTCCCTGTACCGGACCTTCGGAGAGGGCCTCGACGTTGGCTCCGGCATTGGAGTGGTAATCTCCGGGCTCACCCTCATTGGTGCCGCTTTCCATCAGTTGGATCTCGTGGCAGGTCATCCAGGAGAAATAAGGATCACGAACTCCGCACTCTCCGATCGCATGGTACTGAAGCCCGGAATCCCTCGTCCTGTTCAGGCGCGGTTCGTACTTGTCGGTACCGAACATGAATTTCATGCGGAAGTGGTAATTGGAATACTCACTGAGGGTAGAAAGGCAGCCATAGTATTCACCGCTGTTGCGTATTACGGGTTCTCCGTCCATCTCTACTACAGTCCACTGGTCATTCAGGTTCTTGTCATAGCCCACGGGCTGGATGACATTCCCGTTTTCATCGGTAGGTCTGCGTCCTTGTCTGAATTCACCGGTATAGCTCTGGTAGGGACGCCATTGGGTAAGTCCTTCATCGATAAGATTCACCCACTGCGAGCCTCCCTTGCAGGAAACCTGCAAAAGTGCAGATGCGCACAGAATGATTAAGCTGATTCTTTTCATATATGTTCACTGTTTATTGTCATTTGACTTTCTTCACGCCCTTGGGAAGGGATATATTGGTGATGACCTTGCCGTCTGCTCCTTTCTTGTGGGAAACTTTTATGACTCCATAAGGAGTAGGTACAGTACCTTCAGCCCACTCGAGATCCCCAAGGTGGGGTTCGATTTTGACCTTGGCGTAACCTGGCTCGACTGCCTTGACTCCCAGTACATGCTGGGAAAGCCATGAAGTGGGACCTGAAGCCCATCCGTGGCAGTAGCTGTGGCGGTATCCCACGTAGCAGTATGCACCTCCGTCCCCGTGGATGTCATAAGCGCCTTCGGGTACAAGTTCGTCGATTCTTGAAGCTTTTGCAACTTGTGAATACTCCAGATCCTCCCAGAATGTGGTCGCTCCAAGGTCTATCATCGCTCCCCAATAGTCGGATATCATCTTCATGGCCTCCTCGTATTTGCCGGCTTTGGCAAGAGCCTCAAGCATATAATATCCGAAAAAAGTCGAGAAGCCGTTAGGGCCGTCGTTGAGAATGGTCCGGGCGCAGGCTTCCGGATCGCCGAGTCCTGAGATTGAAAGAAGTGCGGCAGCCTGTTTGTTGCCTCCTGAATCAGGAACGTAATTCCTTAGTTTTGAGGCGGTCTGCTGGCAAGAGGATTCCATCTGGGAGTCCCCAAGCACTCGGGCGATTTCTGCACCCGCTTCCATGCTCATAAGGGCGACACACTGAAGTCCGGCATGGATGACATCCCTCTTGCTGAAGGTTGGCCAGTCTATGAAGCGGACTCCTCCCTTGAAGTTCTCCTTGTCTCCGTCGATGTTTTCCCTTATATGGTCAAGGAGTTTGGAGATATAATCGTGCTGCTGCTTCAGATAATCAAGATTGCCGGTATAGCGGTACAGGTCCCTTTGGATGAGGAGCCACCACATCGAATAAGTGATGTAACCGTTCATCCACTCGTCGGGAGCGGTTATGTCCCTTATGAAATCAAGGCTTTTCTTCACTACGGGCTGCTCGCCGAAGACTGTGGTGATGGTCGTGACTTCGGGATGCATGTCCCCGATCCAGACAAGGCGGTCCCTCTTTATTCCGTCCCAGACGTATTCCTGCATGTTGAGCTGAACGGTGTATGCTCCGGTCTTCCAGATCTGGTTCAACCTGTCATTGCTGCAGCTGAAAGTACCCAGATAGGGGAGGTCGCGGTACTCGGATACGGCCCTTATCGCTACTACGTTAAGCTCTACGTCGTCTTCCACATCGATCCTTGCGAAACGGAAACCTGAACGGTTGGTTTCTGCTACACCAAGTGAAGGGACTTGGATGTGGAGGTCACGCATCGCATGGTCGTTGGTTGCAGTTGCGCCTTTGGCATTGACATCGCTCATCGCTTCACCCACAGATTCACCCATCCTCACTCTCACTGTGATGGGACCGTTGCCGGTAAGGCTTCTTACGATCTGGACCCTTCCTTGGATCTCTTTGCCGAAGTCCACAAGGATTGCAGAACCCTTCTTCATCACCATCACGTTCTTCTCCGAGAGCGCCGCCTGCCCGGCGTAATGGCTCAAGACCGCAGAGGAATTCTCAACTCCGCTTTCCCAGACTATGCGGGTCGGTTTGAGATACTCCGTCACGAAGTCCGCGTCCTTCCTCTCAACATCCTGTGCGGAAGACAGTGACCCTGTCAATGCGAACAATGCCATGGCGGCAAAAGCGATAACTGACTTTTTCATAATATCAGATGTTGTAGATAATCTTAGATGAACAGACTCAATTGCTCACAGGCGTAGTAGATCCCGTCTTGTTCCACGTCCTTGGTGATGAAGTCTGCCTTGTCTTTCAGCTCCTGGACGGCATTGCCCATTGCGACTTTGATCCAAGGGCCCGTGAACATCGAGAGGTCGTTGAGTGAATCCCCGAAAACGATGGCGTCTTCATAAGGCGCTCCCGTCATGTCCATCATCCGCATGATGCCTTCAGCCTTTGCTGTGGGCTCGACAAAGATGTACTCCTTTTTCGAACGGCAGAGGGGAAGACCTTCCATCGCCTTGATTGTCTTTTCTTCACCGGGAAGACATGCCACATAGGCTTTGTAGATCTGTGGGAACTGCTCGGGATCCAATCCCGGGACCACCTTGCATTCCATGTAGATGTCATGGGTGAAATCAT
>DBWN01000035.1 GCA_002308935.1 Bacteroidales bacterium UBA1237
AAAGCAGATATCAGTGTCATGATTTGGAGAAACCATAGGATGATTCTGATACCGGCAGCCATGATGTTCGCCGGGGCGGTCCTCTCTGTCTCCTGCTCCACAATTCTGGAAGACAGGAGCGACTGCCCCTGCATTTTGACAGTCAACACTGCGGAAATATCGCAGACTACAGGTATCATTTCACCGGTCCAAGAAGGCGGGTTGAGAATAAACCTGCTGAATGAAGAAGGGAAAACAATAATAGCGGACAAGGCTGTCAAAAGCATGGACCGAAGAGGAGAAGAAGAATACTCCACAAAGGTGGAGCGTTCCATTTCCGTCCTTTCCAGCAGCATTGGCGGCAAGCATTACAGGATTCTTCCGGAAAGGAGAATGATGGTCCTTGAAAAAGGCTATGAGGCAGACAGTCTGTTCGTCCATCATAGCGTGGTGGATTGCACAGGAGAAACCGCATACGACACTTTGAAAGTCCATAAGGAGTGGTGCACCGTTACTATTCATCTTGCCGGAAATGACCCAAGAAAAAGATACTCTTTCGACATGTCGGGAGAATGGAACGGTTTCTCGATAGAATCCATTCCTGTTCCTTGCAAAGGAGATTTCAGGTGCAATACCAGAAAACTTTCCAACGGCAGTTTCCAGGCCAGGATACCCCGGCAAGGGGACGACTCCCTTCTTCTGGGATTCTATGAAGACGACAGTATGGGCATTCACAGCCGCGAAATAGCTTCATTCCCTCTAGGGAATCTGATCGTAAGAGCGGGATTCGATTGGTATCGTAGAGATCTGCACGACATTGACATCACTATAGACAGCTCATCTCTGGAAATCGGGATCGAAATCTGCCCTTGGTACGGAGGAATCAACATGGGGGACTTGGAACTGTAGCCTCGTTCCCCTTTCAAATCAACAAAGAATACCATGTCCTTGAACACAGCACTTAAATCATTGTTAATTATAATATTGTCATCCATTGTATCGCTCTGGGCAAATGCACAACAGAATTCCATTTCTACAAACATTTTGGGATATGTGGACTTTTTCACCCTCAACATGGAAGCGTCCAGATCCATAAGCCAACACGTAAGCATTGAGGCGGGAATCAAATACAATCCTTTCGTATTCACGATGGGAGATGATGACAGCAGCATGAGAGACAAGCAGATATCCACCGCACTAGGATTCAGATACTGGCCGTGGCATGTATACTCCGGCTGGTGGATAGCTCCCAAAGCCAAATGGCAGATGTTCAATACGGGAGGAATCGTATCAAGCAAAACCCGTGAAGGCAACAGGGCAGGAGGAGGTATCACTGCCGGATACACATATATGCTCAACCCACGATTCAACCTTGAACTCGGCGTAGGGGGATGGATGGGAAAAGAATGGTTCACAGTTTACGACTGCCCCGTTTGCGGAGAAATCCTCGAAAAGGGCGAAAAATTCTTCATTCTGCCGAATGATATCATTATCGGCGTAAGTTATATTTTTTGAGTCTGATAAAATGGTAAGGACACCTCTATATATTGACCCAATGATAGATTTCGCTTTCAAGAAAATCTTCAAGGAGTCCGGGAAAAAGCATCTTATCATTCGTCCAATCAATGTCATATTCGGCCTCAACATCGCCGATGTAGAAATCGAAGAAAGTGAGCAGCTGGGGATTACAAGTGAAGAAAAAAAGCCACCCTAGATATGTATTGTACCGCAGAAGATGGCAGCAAATTCCTGATTGAGGTTCAGATATCGAATCAAGAGCATTTCACAGAACGATCTATTTTCTATGCTCCGCGTCTGATCTCCAAGGATGCTTCCCGAGGGGTATGGGACTATAACATACGACCGGTTTTTGTCTTGGGATTACTCAACTTCGACATGAGACATCTTGAATCTTTTTCCCCGGACCCTAATAAATTCATTCACAAATATTCTCTTCTCGAAGAAGAGAGTTTGGAGCCAATGAGCCGGAATCTCCGTTTCGCCTTCCTCGAGATACAGCGGTTCAACAAGAAAAAAGAAGACTGCAATTCTTTTCAAGATCGCTTCTTGTTTGTCCTTAAGAATATTTCTACCTTCGCCATCAAACCAGATTTGTGGGACGACCCTTATTTTGAAGATTTTATGGAAGAAGCTGAATTCGCAAACATGACCGTTGAGCAGCAGGACAAGTACATCATGTCCATGAAACAGAAATGGGACTACGAAAACACCCTCGCTTATAAGGAGAAAAAAGGCATCGAGAAAGGCATCGAGAAAGGCATCAAAAATACAGCCATGCAGATGCTGAAATACGGCATTCCCATAGCAGATGTAGCAATTATTTCAGGGATAAGCGAGAAAGAGCTGAGTGACATGACCGTTGAGCAGCAGGACAAGTACATCATGTCCATGAAACAAAAATGGGACTACGAAAACGCCCTCGCTTATAAGGAGAAAGAAGGCATCGAAAAACAGGCCATCAAATCAGCAAAACTGATGCTGAAATATGATTTGCCGATAAACGAGATTGCCCATAATACCGGGGTGAGTCCAGAAGTCCTTAATGATATGAAACGAGAACTGGATAACGCTCAATAGGAATCAATCATACCATTCATATCCATTGGACGGCATAGCCGTCCTTTTTTCGTCTCCAGAGACCTTCCTTCTTTGTCAGGTTTCGGATTGCTCAAACGGAATACTATTCCTAGATTCGCCGCGATATCAAATTGCTTTCCATCATGACAGAAAAAGAATTAGATCGCCTTGCTCATCAGTCATTCGAGAAATACATCAGGAAGCCTGAAAAAGAACATCTTCTACAAGAAAAGGGATATTTCGACCATGAATACTTATTTGATGCTTTTAAAAAAGGCTTTATCGAAGGCTTTAAAATAGGCTATAAAGAGACACAAATCAAATCAGCAAAACTGATGCTGAAATATGGCTTTCCTCTGCATAAAATCGCTTTATGCACAAAACTGGATCAAGAGGTGCTTGAAGACCTCAAAAGGTCGATGGAAAAAACTCCCAAAGAGCCATAATATCACACTTTCGAGAGATACTCTGCCGTAAAACCTTTCCCGGATTCCATAAGGTCTTCGGGGGTACCGCTGAACACGACAGTGCCGCCGGCATCTCCGGCATCAGGTCCAAGATCAATCACCCAGTCAGCCGCTCTTATAACATCCAGATTATGCTCAACGACTATCACCGAATGGCCGTTGTCAAGTAATGCATCAAAAGCCTTCAGCAGTTTTTCCACATCATGGAAATGCAGTCCGGTCGTAGGCTCATCGAACAGGAACAGTATTTTCCCTTTAGAGCCAGAGTCCTTCATGGACAAGAAACTGGCAAGCTTGATCCTTTGGCTTTCACCTCCTGAAAGGGTACTGCTGCTCTGCCCCAGTTTGATATAAGAAAGCCCCACATCAACCAGAGGTTGAAGTTTCTGAGCGATCGATTGCGCCTCCGGTTCTTTCCCCTGAGAGAAGAATTCAATCGCTTCTTCAACACTCATATTAAGTATATCATCGATATTCTTCTCCCTATATCTGACTTCCAGTATATCCGGTTTGAATCTCTTTCCTCCACATGCCTCACATACCATTGTCACGTCCGCCATGAACTGCATCCCGATCTTCACGAACCCGTCTCCCTGGCACTCTGAACACCTTCCTCCGTCCTGATTGAAAGAGAAGAATGAGGGCGAATATCCGTTTATCTTCGCATACTGCTGATCTGACATCAATTTTCTGATGTCATCGTATACTTTAAGATATGTGACAGCATTAGATCTGGAGCTTTTCCCGATAGGGTTCTGGTCCACATACTCTACTTGTCTTATCCTGTCAATATTTCCGGAAAGTCTTCTGAATGTACCGGGAAGAGGGCCTGTCTCATTGATTTTCCTGAACAATGCCGGATAAAGAATGTCTCCGACCAATGTGGACTTGCCGCTTCCGCTTACCCCCGTCACAACGGTCAAGGCCCCGAGAGGGAACTTTACTGTAATGTCTTTGAGATTATGCTCCATAGCTCCCTCAACCGACACGGAATAATTCCAGGACCGTTTTTCCCTGCTCATCTTGGGCCTGTTCCCTGTAAGATATTGCAAAGTCAAGGAACGGTCCATCGTCGCCTTTGGGACGTTCTCCGTGAACTTTCCGTTGAAAATGATCTCACCACCGCCTGTGCCTGCCCTAGGACCCATGTCAATCAGCAGATCCGCAGCACGGATTATCTCTTCATCGTGCTCAACGACTATCACAGTGTTTCCGATATCCCTAAGACGTTTAAGAACTCCTATGAGCCTATCCGTATCCCTTGGATGAAGCCCTATACTGGGCTCATCCAGAATGTACATTGAGCCCACCAAGGAACTTCCGAGTGCGGTGACAAGATTGATCCTTTGGCTCTCTCCTCCGGACAGAGTATTGGAGTTACGGTTCAGCGTAAGATATGAAAGACCGACTTCTTTGATGTAGCTCAGACGGGAAACCACTTCCTCTACCGCCTTTTGGACAATGCCCTTTTCATAATCCGTAAGTTCAAGATTATTGAAGAAGTCCAGCAAGGCATCCACATTCATGGAAAGAAGCTCATGGATATTTTTGCCTCCGACTTTCACATAAAGGGCGTCATTCCTTAGACGGCTTCCCTTGCACTCTGTACAAGTCGTCTTCCCGGAGAACCGGCTCAGCATGTATTTGTACTGTACCTTGTACCGGTTGGATTCAACCCAGGAGAAGAACTCATTGATTCCAATAAGGGAATCCTCATCTCCCTCGACACTACGGGAGTTCCAGATAGTGTCCTTCTCTTCTTGGGTCAATTCTGCGTAAGGGGTGAATATCGGAATATTGTATTTCTCCGACAAACGTACCAGATGGTCCTTGAACCATCCCATCTTATCCCCTCTCCAACACGCGATAGCTCCATCGTATATGCTCTTCGACTTGTCCGGGACGACCAGGTCCTCACTGATGCCTATTATCTTCCCCAATCCACCGCACACCGGGCATGCTCCTAGAGGGCTGTTGAAGCTGAACATGTACTCATCAGGGAAACGGAACGTCATGCCATCCGCTTCAAAGCGGTTCACGAACTTTTCGCGTACACCGTCCTTGATGGCATACATGGTGCCTTTGCCGATGGAGAAGCAGTTGTCGATAGATGATTGGAGCCTGGTCTTGAGATCCGCTTCGTTGTCGGAAGAATGGAGTTTGACCCTGTCCACCATCAGATATACTTCAGTAGGGAAACTGCCCTCTTCAGAGAGTTTCATGACGTCCTCGATGAGGACGATCTCTCCGTCAGCGAAGAATCTGGAATAACCCTGCTGTTTAAGGGAAAGCATCAATTCCACTTTGTCGTCCCTCTCATTCCATCCGAGTTCAGACAGAAGATACAGCACATCTCCGTCTCCGTTGAAGATCCAATTCAGAACATCCTGAACCGTATGACACTTCACTTCGCGTCCGGAAATCGGTGAATATGTCCTCCCGATACGCGCAAAGATTATTCTCAGGTAATCGTATATCTCGGTAGCGGTGGCAATTGTAGAGCGTGGATTCCGGGTATTGACCTTCTGCTCGATCGCTATAGCGGGAGGTATTCCGTCAATCAACTCAACATCCGGTTTGGACATTCTGCCAAGGAACTGTCTGGCATATGATGACAGACTCTCCGCGAACCGCCTCTGGCCCTCAGCGAAGAGGGTATCGAAAGCCAAGGACGACTTGCCGCTCCCGGAAATACCGGTAATGACGATGAACTTGCCACGCGGAATCGTGACAGAAATGTTCTTGAGGTTATTGACTTTGGCCCCTTTGATTATGATGTTCCCTTCCTGAGGCATTGACAGCGGATTGAAGGGCGAATATAATAAAAAAGGCCCACAGTGGCAAGATATGCCGGACTTTCCAGAACATATAACGGCACATTAAAAGCATTTCAAATACGCCAAAACGACAATAAAACGTGCCAATTTGGCACTAAAAGATGACAATTTGTCTCCATTTTGAACAATTTAAGCCTATGGCCCATAGATTGCCATAAAGAGAAGTGTCCGCGGGACGGGATCCCACGGAAAAGACAGAAAGTAAAACAAAAATAATATTAAGGAGGATACATCATGGTACCTGCAAGACGTAACAATCAGACTTGGATGTCAGACATCTTCAATGATTTCTTTGATAACAGATGGATGGAAAGATCCAACGCAACAGCTCCATCAATCAACGTGATTGAGCACGAGCACGATTACACCCTTGAGCTTGCCGCTCCTGGAATGACGAAGGAAGATTTCCATGTGACACTTGATGAAGAGGGTGATCTCGTAATCAAGATGGAGAAGAAGGTCGAGAACAAGGAAGAGAACAAGGAGAACGGACATTACCTCCGCCGCGAGTTCAATTATACAAAGTTCCAGCAGACGATGCTCCTTCCTGAGGATGCAGTTCGCGAGAACATCAGCGCAAAGGTTGAGAATGGCGTTCTTACTGTAAACATCCCGAAGGTCGAGAAGGTGAAAGCCGAGGACAAGAACCGCATGATTGAAATCATGTAAAAATACTTCTCCTTCGAGAGAAATATTGAGATGAATTGTACGAGATTCACAGAAGGCCGGACTTCCGGCCTTCTGTCGTATTGTTTTGTCATCGTGAAAGAACATCGGAAAAGAAAAATGCGTATCTTGTCATCAGAAACCGCAAATTGACTCTATCATGGCAAAACAGCAAAGAGACTACGCAGCCGCACTGAAATTTTACGATGGATTCCCCAAGGAGGGAATCAACTTTGTCGACATCATGCCGTTCATCCAGGACAAGCGCCTCCTCAAGGATCTGGCCAAGGACCTCGGAAGCTTGTGTGCATCTCCTAACATTGCAGCGCCTGAGGCCAGAGGTTTTCTGTTCGCCGGACCGATGATGACCGAGTGCAGGAAGATTCAAAGCATAATACCGCTAAGGAAAAAAGGCAAACTCCCCTTCACCGAAGGTGACTTGGTAAATGTCGACATTGTCAAGGAATACGGCAACGACACAATAAACTACCGTCTCTCAGACATAGCCGCCTGCAAAGTCAACCGTTTGAGGAAAACGATAGGGGTAACCTTCTTCGATGACGTTCTTGCCACAGGCGGTACCGCCAAGGGCATAATAGAAAGCCTCAATGCCCAGACAGTGGAAATCGACGGAAAGACTTACAAGGTGAAGGTCACGGATATGGTTTTCATGGTAGAACTCGAGGATCTTAAAGGACGTGAGGCACTGGAAGAAATCGCCCCCGTCAAATCTCTGATAAAACTATAGCAGCTTCGGCTGAATTACTGAAAGATGACCAGGCCTCCAGATACATTCTGGGGGCCTTGATCTGTTAATTCAGTTTGAGTTCAATATAACAAAAAAGCCTCCTGAATCAGGAAGCTTCTTTGCGGTGCGGAAGGGACTCGAACCCTCGACCTCCGGCGTGACAGGCCGGCATTCTAANNCTAACCAGCTGAACTACCGCACCTCGGTATATTTGTTCGCGTTTTCCTCAAACGCGGATGCAAATATAGGCATTTTTTGATTCGCCACAAATTTTTTCTTGATTTTTTATTGATGAACTCACTTTTGAGCTGATATTATCTTTTTGTTGATTTCCCTGAGACGTCCCTCATCCATCTTGACGACCTTCCGGTCATAAGTCATAAGACCGTTGACTTCTATCTCAACATCAGTGGTCTGGGTATAGACAGCCGCAGCGCATCCCTCCCCTATCAGAGAGATCAGCTGATCGGCGAACTTTGAATACTCGGACAAGACCTCTTCTCCGTTCTTGTACTGCACATATCCCCAGTTCCTGTCAGCCTGCCACAGATGTCCCTCAAGGGGAAGTCCGATTCCTCCATATTCACCCAACACATTGACCAGGTCCGGATTTGTAACGTACATCTCCGGATTGGGGTAATGATGATTGTCCAAGATGTCCCCGAGGCCTTCGACAAAGTTGCCTCCAGAGGCAGGATTGACCAGTCTGGAAGGATCCTTTGCCTTGGTGAAAGAGACGGCCTTCTCGGTCTCGAATTGAGCCCAGGCCTCATTGAAGGGGACCCACACTACTATTGAAGGATGGAATTTCAATTGATCAATTATCTCGCCCCACTCTTTATAGTATGTGTCTCGGGCACTTTGGGGAGCGTCCCAGTCAGTTCCGCTCGTATAATCTCTGGTAGCCCAGACATTGAATCTGCTGTCAGTGATGCTGGGCATGTCCTGCCAAACCATCATGCCCAAAAGGTCACAATAGTAATACCACCGCTGCGGTTCCACCTTGATGTGCTTCCTTATCATGTTGAAGCCAAGGTCCTTTGTCTTTTCAACATCGAATTTGAGGGCTTCATCATTCGGAGCCGTGTACAATCCGTCAGGCCACCATCCCTGGTCCAAAGGTCCAAGCTGGAAAAGGGATTTCCCGTTAAGTGCCATCCTCTTGTGCCCACCGTTATCAGCGACGATCCCTATTTCCCTCATGGCGGCGTATCCAGTCACCCGGTCGAGTGTCTTTCCGTCCCTTTTCACCGATATCTCCACAGGATAAAGATACGGTTCATCAGGAGACCACGCTCTAACATCATCAATTCCGAGGTCCACCCTTTCGCCTGCAAACGCTGAAGCCTTGGCTATCACCTTCCCAGGCAGGTTCTTCCCGGGCTCATAGCCGATCGTCCCTTCACGGACTTTTATTTCAACCTCATCTCCGCTGCGCTGTCCTTCGATATCCACATCGAACGAAAGAGCGCCTTTTCCGATATCGGCAAGCGGAAGATAGGAACTGATGAATGTTTCGGGAACGGGTTCAAGCCATACGGTCTGCCAAATTCCGCTGACGGAAGTGTACCAGATTCCGCCAGGTTTGGAGACCTGTTTTCCACGGGGCTGTGTATTGTCGTCTGTAGCGTCCAGGACCTTAAGAGTCAAGGTCTGTTCACCCTTCCCCTCCAAGAAAGGAGTTATGTCGAATGAGAAATGGGTATACCCTCCCGAGTGGTCCCCGACACTCTTTCCGTTGACATACAACTCAGCATAATAATCAACGGCCTCGAAGTTAATCCTGACTTTCTTCTTTTTCCATGCCCTGGGGAGATCGAACGTGGTCTCATACCAGAGAGCCTCATCCGGCGTAAGCCTCCTCCCTACTCCAGAAAGTGCCGATTCGAGAGCGAAAGGCACAAGGATTTCCCCGTCAAAGGATGAAGGCTTCGGCGCATCCTTACCGGTTACGGCATACTGCCACAATCCGTTAAGGCTCATCCAGTTCATATGCCCCGGCCTGTACAATTGAGGACGTGGGTACTCACCCTCTACGTTAGAGGGATCAATTTCCTCCGCCCAGGAGGTCACGATTCTGTCTCCGGCGATTTTCCACGTGGAATCACTATCCTTGGAAGAACAAGAACAGGCAACGCATCCCGCGACTGCAAGGGCTGCTGCCATGTGTACTAGGGGTTTTAGCATAACGTCTGTGATTTACTCCGAAAGTTAACGATTTTTGAGTGAGAGACAATACCTGCACCGCTCTTCTTTCCGCTGCTGCCCTTTTTTCATCGGAAGGAAGGCATAAGGATATCTCGTCCGGATTTTTATTCTTATATTAGCAGGTCAAGTCTTCCCTTTTGGGAAACGCCGCACAAGAATCAAAAAAACTCTCATATGCTCGACAACGAAAGAGGGCTCTATATAGCCCATTGTGAAAACGGCCCGATCAGCATGATCGGCAAAATGGCCAACCGCCATGGTCTGATCGCCGGTGCGACCGGAACAGGTAAGACCGTCACACTTCAGGTCATCGCAGAAACATTCTGCCAGGCAGGAGTCCCCTGCTTCATGGCTGACATGAAAGGAGACCTTTCCGGAATAAGCCAAGTCGGAAAACTTTCAGGCTTCATTCAGAAAAGGCTGCCCGAATTCGGAATCGAAGACCCTAAATTCCAGAGCTGTCCCGTAAGGTTCTTCGACGTTTTCGGAGAGCAGGGCCATCCCATGAGGTCAACGATATCCAGAATGGGTCCCCAACTTCTCTCAAGGCTCCTTGAACTCAATGAGACCCAGTCAGGTATCCTCAATATCGTTTTCAGGATCGCGGACGATCAGGGGCTTCTCCTCATCGACATGAAGGACCTCAGGGCAATGCTTGATTTCGTGGCCAGGAACGCTTCCGATTTCACAACCGTCTACGGAAACATCTCCGCAGCCAGCGTAGGAGCCATACAAAGGGCTCTTCTGGCTCTTGAAAGCCAAGGCGGTGACAAATTCTTCGGTGAGCCCGACTTCGACATCTACGACCTGCTGCAGTGCGAAGGCGGAAAGGGAGTGATGAATGTTCTTGCAGCTGACAAGCTCATGCTGAATCCCAAGCTCTACTCAACCTTCCTTCTCTGGTTGCTTTCAGAGCTGTACGCCACTCTTCCCGAGGTCGGCGACCTCGATCTCCCGAAGCTCGTCTTCTTCTTCGATGAAGCCCATATGCTCTTCGAAGGCACGTCAAAAGCTCTCGTAGACAAGATTGAGCAGGTCGTCAGGCTCATACGAAGCAAAGGTGTAGGCGTTTACTTTGTGACACAATCCCCTACCGACATTCCGGATGACATTCTCGGACAGCTCGGAAACAGGGTCCAGCATGCTCTCCGCGCATTCACTCCCAAGGACCAGAAAGCAGTCAAGACAGCAGCTGACACATTCCGCCCCAATCCTGCTTTCAAGACCGATGAAGCCATAATGAATCTGGAGACCGGTGAAGCGCTGGTTTCATTCCTTGACGAGAAAGGTGCCCCCAGGATAGTGGAAAGGGCAAAGATCCTGTTCCCTCTGAGCCAGATTGGAGCCATTACCGAAGACCAGAGGGCCGACATCATCAAGAAGTCCAGGATCTATGGACGATACGACAAAGCTTTCGACAGGGAGAGTGCATTCGAGGTTCTTCTGAAGAAAGCCGAAGAAGACGCTCGCGAAGAGGAGGAAAGGAAGGCCGTTGAAGAAGAGGAAAAGGCAAGGGCCAAAGAGGAGAAGGCGAAGGAAAAGGAAAAAACCGCAAAGAAGAAAAAGGGCGCAGGAATCGGCAACAAGGTCCTCAGCGCAGTTGCCACTGCTGTTGCCGCAAGCCTCGCCAAGAGTGTGGGTTCCGCAGTCTCCAATTCGGTTTCAGGCAAAAAGTCCACATCCAAGAAGAGTACAAAGGACACCGTAGGACAGGCTGCAAGCAAAGCCGCTTCCGCAGCAACAAGGACCATCACCAGGGAAATCACCCGAAGCATTCTCGGAAACCTCGTGAAATAGGTTCCATCCACTACGGACCATTTACAATATGCTCCCTCAGCAATGGCTGCGGGAGCATATATTATAATAGTATGATGTGAACTATCATTTGACCATCCTTATGGCAAGTATTTTCACCGGCTCATCCGGGACGTCACGGGCGTTTCTCGGAACAGAGGCAATACGGTCAATCACATCCATACCTTCAACAGTCTGCCCGAACACAGTATAAGACCCGTCGAGATGCTTGCACCCTTCCTCGCTTTGGACAAGGTAGAACTGAGTACTCGATGAGGCCTTGTCCGGATTGATGTCATCCCCTTCGCGTGCAGCTGCAAGGGCCCCTTTGGTATGCCTTATACCTTCGACGAACTCCGCGGGAATCCAATAACCGAGGTCCCTCATGCCGTATTCTTCCTGCGGTGTCCTCGGATCCTTTGTGCCGGGATCTCCACCCTGTATCATGAAACCGTCAATGACCCTATGGAACAGCGTTCCCTCTAGCATCCTTCCTGCTACCAGCCGCGCGAAGTTGTCCCTGTGAAGTGGTGTCTCCTTATAGAGTTTCACTCGAATGGTGCCCAAGGAAGTCACGATATCGAAAACCGGTTCCTCAGGAATCACGTAAGGGTCGAAAAGAGGAAATATCTCTTCATCCGACATTATCCGGTAAGGAACAGCATCGGCAGAACCGGTGCCTTCAGAAGAACTGCTTCCGCAACCGGAAACCATAAGGGCGGCCAAAGCAAGAAGCACCGGATAAAAAGAAACTCGATGTACCATAGCCGTCATTATTCTTCACCGGTAGATTCCGCCTCAGGTTCAGTGAAGAAGGTGAAGTGAACCCTTCCGTATTTCTTCTCCTTGGTGAAAAGAGGATGTGAAGTGAACGAATGCTCGTCGCCGTGTTCAAGAATGAAATACCCTCCCGGATGGATGATGCCTTTGCAAAGCACCCTTTCCGGAAGTGTATCAAGATCAGCAAGAGCGTAAGGCGGGTCAGCGAAGACCAGATCGAACTTCTCTGAACATAGAGGCAGGAAATCGAATACGTTATGGCGGACAACTGTAATTGAATCCTGGATTCCCAGTTTCTTCGCCTCAGTTGATATGAAAGCGGCATGAACGGGGTTCATTTCCACTGTCCATACGTGTCCTGCCCCACGGGAGACGAACTCGTAAGAAATAGCCCCTGTTCCTCCGAAAAGGTCCAGCACCTTGAGGTCATCAAACTCGTATTCGGAATCAAGTACATTGAAAAGGGCTTCCCTCGCGAAGTCAGTAGTAGGCCTCGCTTTGAAAGATGGAGGGGGAAGAATGGTCTTCCCCCTCAGTTTACCACCTATGATTCTCATTTTATTCCAATGATGATCAGTCAAGTGAAGTTATGGGATCACCCATAACCGAATCATCCTCTCCGGATGCGTCCAGTTTGAAGACCATGAACTTCGGATTCGCTGAAGTGTACGGTTCCCAACCGTTCCCGGGTTTTCCGGTCTTGACAAAGGAAGTCCAGCAGCCTAGGATCCTTTCCGCAAGGAGATAATCATCCTGGGTGAAAGGCCTGTCGCTGTTCGCCAGAGACTTGAATGTGTACCAAAGTTCAGACGAATGGAACGCACCCTTCATCTTGTGTGAACCGGCTGCATCATCAGGGAGAGGTCTGGCGAACTCATATGCATAAGCCGGTTTGCCGGCCTTCTCGCGAAGTTCGCAGAAATACCCTATGCTTTCGTCCATCGCACGCATGTCATTCATGGTGTACCCGATCATATAAGGTATATCCTTTATCCTGCCGCCGTTCGCCGCTGAATCGAAGCTCTCGGTCATAAGATACCCGTCAGCTGAAGGTGAAGAAGAAAGACGTACATTCTGACCTGTTTCGGCAGCGTACTTGGCTGCAAGATTGAATACTTCTTCAGTGGATGCAGCCCTCATCTTCTCAAGGGTATCATAACCTGCCCAATCGAATACGGTTTTGGCGATTTCTCCAGGGTCAGAGAGATTGGGATTCACCGGAGCGGGATTCTGAGACGCACCGCCGCCGCTCTGGATTATGGCCTTCTTTATGAGGTTCCCGGTAAGAGGGGAATTCACTAGAGTCTTGACGCTGCCGGCTCCTGCGCTCTGCCCGAATATTGTGATATTGTCCGGGTCACCTCCGAACTGGGCGATATTGTTGTATACCCATTTGAGAGCCGCGATCTGGTCCAGAATTCCGTAATTACCGCTGGAGTTGTGTCCGCTTTCTGCAGCAAGGAAGGGATGATTCAAGAAGCCGAACACTCCGAGACGGTAGTTGATGGTCACAAGGACTACATCCTTTTTTGCCCACTCGGTTCCTTCCATTTCAGGCTCGAATCCCCAGCCGGCCGTATATCCTCCGCCATGTATCCACATCGCGACAGGAAGCTTCTTTGAGGTCTTTCCGGGCGCCTTGGTCCATACATTAAGATAAAGGCAGTCCTCACTGAACTCGGGATCACCGTCAAAGAAAAACTCTGAAGTGTAGGGATTGGCGGTATCGTGGGGAGTCTGAGGCGCCGCTGCCGAGAAACGGTCAGCTACCTTCACGCCTTCCCAAGGGGTCACAGGCTGAGGCTCTTTCCAACGCAGGTCTCCTACAGGAGCTGCAGCGAAAGGTATTCCCTTATAAGAGTAGACTTCTCCTGTCTTTACTCCCTGCACCTGGCCTCCCTCTACAGTAAGGACAGGGTTCTTGGGAGAACAACCGAAAATAACAACTGCCGACAAAGCGGCAAGCATGTACAATCTTTTCATGATTATGTGGATTTAGCTAATGGACCTGAAATGAAAGGAAACGTCAAAACTGCTCCACACCCTTGAAGTAACGGTAGAGCGACATCTCCTGGTCCGGAGTCAAAGGGGTCCTGAAACAAATCGTCGAGATTTCAGGATTCAGCTGAAGACGGTTCATCGAAAGGAATATGAAATATTCCGCCGTAGTGAAGTCTACTGCCTCGAACACGTTCGCAAGAAGAAGGCTCTTGCCCTGGGCTATAGCGATATGAAGATAACCGTCCATGTACGAAGCAAGGATCTTGTTGTAGTCAGCACATTTCCCGAGATCCGAAAGGATGTAATACATCTCAGGAAGAATCCTCGCATGGTCACCGGAGGTCGTGAACACTGTCTGGGACACAGCACGTGAAAGAGACTCGTCAATTGAATTGGAATATGCCAGTACAGAAGCGTAGGCCGGAACATCCACATAGTCCACAGCATCAGAATCCCTCAGAGCTACGACTTCACCCAAAGCGGACCGGACTTCCTGGGCGGAAAAGAAATGATTAGGGATGAGAGCCACTTTCGGCGTGAGAAGCGAGATCTCTACCACATCGTAGCGTCTTTGGAGCTCAGGGGTCGTAAAAATCCTGTCGGCGCCCATCCATCCGCTGCTCTTGACGGAGCCTGACTGCTGCACCTTAAAAGAATATCCACTCAAGGAGACTTGAATGGATATCCTGTTGTATATGTCCGGTCTGTATTCCACTACTCCCAGTTTCCTGCGTTGTTGTTAGGGGCTGAAATACTTCCTACCTGGAGGCCTTCATATTTGTTCTTGGCTTTCTCTTCAGCGTCGAGGTTGATCCTGAGCTGGTTGTCAAGGCCCTTGAGGAGTTTCTTCCAAGGCATCTTGGCCTCAAACAGAGGAACGTTGACACCTGAAACCTGCTTTACGATAGCGTCCATCTCGACTTTCTGCTTGCCTGAGAAAGGAATGTACTGAAGAGAGTCGATACTGAAATCGGCGCGGCTGCGGAAGAGAGTATCCTTTACGGGGATTTCATTCCTGATAGCGAACACGAGAGAACGGCCCTGCTTGTAGAGTTCGTACATTTCCTGAGGGGTGATCTTCTTGTTGGCCTTCTTGAGAGCCTCGGTATTGGCTACTGCGAGGGAGTCATCGTTTGAACCGATCTGCATAACGACCTCCATCTTGCCGTTCTTGTAGAACTGTGCCAGTGAGTCGAAATCTGCGGTGAACTTTCCGTTGACACTCTTGTAAGCGACCTGGAGGTCACGGATGTCTTTGAGACGCTGTACGGCTACTGCCTGACGATGATCTTTGGCTTTGTTGAACTTGACAGGCTCCATGACGCTTTGTACGACTGCGTATGCAAGACCAGCGATCACGAAGAGGAGCAGAATGCTGATGATAGCTTTAACTACTTTGTTCATTATGTTGTGCGTTTTTTAATATTTTCAGAAGACGTGAGTGTCGTGTGGGCTTAAAATCAAACTTCGGACAAAGTTATAAAAATGATTTATCAAAAGCAATATATTTTGTAATTTTGCACCCGAAATTAATTCGAGGATGTTTCTTACTGACCGCCCATACTTTCCCGCTCTGGACTGTGCGGACCTTGAGTCCCTGCACAATCTGATCAGGGAGGCAAAGGTAATCACAACCATATCCCATGTGAGGCCTGACGGCGATGCCGTCGGCAGCAGTTTGGGCGTTTACGGTTATCTTGAAAGCATCGGTAAGGATGTGAAGTCTGTTTTCCCCACTTCAATCCCTGACAACCTGCTGTTCGTCCCCAAGAAGGAGAACATCCTGATCCACAGTTATGCACAAGAAAGGACGCACAGGAGATTGATGGAGTCTGACCTCATCATCTGTCTGGATTTCAACTCCCCTTCAAGGATTGAAGAAGCCGGACAAAGCTTGGTCAATTCGCCTGCCAAAAAGGTCCTCATAGACCATCATCTCAATCCGGACAGGGACGCCTTCGACCTGTGCTTCTCTATGACGGAGATATCTTCGGCATCGGAACTCGCCTACTATATTCTCCTGCAGATGCCGGAGATTTCGGGAGACGCATCAAAACTGCCGATGTCGAGCCGCAGGGCCCTTATGACCGGCATGACTACGGACACGAACAATTTCGCGAATTCGACCTTCCCCTCGACGCTGATGATGGCATCGGACCTCATCGCCAACGGGGTCGACAGGGATGAAATAATAAGATGCTACCTCCAGTCTTACAAAGAGACCAGGCTGAGGCTGATGGGAATCATCCTGAAAGACCTCATGAAGATAACTCCTGAAGGGGTTGCTTACTACATCATCCCCCACGAGCTTTCGAAAGCATATGACATCAAGGAAGGAGACACTGAAGGCATAGTGAACATGCCCCTTTCCATCGGTAAAGTGCGGATGAGCATATCCGTCAAAGAGGAAGGGACATGCTTCAGGATTTCGATAAGGTCGAAGAAGGGTACGAGCGCAAACATGATGGCCCGAAAGTATTTCTCCGGAGGTGGACATGAGAATGCCGCCGGGGGCAAGCTGTTCATCGGGAAGGCGCCTACTGAAAAAGATGCCGTCCTATCTGACCCGTCAATGATCGAAGATTACGTGAGGCAGGCGATCCACGAATTCTTCGGCAAACAATTTGAAGGATAATGAAAGGCATGAAAGGAATACCGAGAATCTCATTGTTCGCAGCAGCGGTCATTTCGGCCGCGGCCCTTCTTTCCTGTACCAAGGAGAGCATCAAGACGATGTACTCCACACAGGAGGGATGGATCGAGAGTTTCCTTTCTTCCCAGACCTCTGCGCTTGAGAACGCACGCATCGTCAGCAACAAAGGTAGCCAGAGACTTGTTGTGTCCGAAGGACAAGGTCAGGAACTTGACAAGGACGGTACGATCTCTTTCTACTACGCCGGCTATGTCCTCAAGGGTTCCACCATTTCGGCAGCGAACCTGTTCGCCACCAACAACGAGGACATCGCAAAGGCCGCATCATGGAGCACCAACTCCGATGACCAGTTCGGAATCCTCACCTTGAACCTTTCTGAAACAGAGCTCGTCGAGGGCCTGAAGAACGGTCTTATGGGGGTCAAGGGAGGCGAAGAATGCTATATCCTTTTTTCAGGCAAATACGGATTCGGAAAGAAGCCCTTAGGCACGATTCCTGCAAATGCAGCATTGGCCTATCACATTTGGGTGGAAAGCACTTCAAATGAATAGACTGGCATACAGATACGATTACAAGAGTTTTATGAAAATATTGAGAAAGACAATCATCATTCCCCTGCTCGCGGTCCTTGCCGCGGGTTGTGCCAAGGAAGTCGCCACCTCCACAAATCTGCTGGAGGAAGAGTATATAGAGGCATGGCTGAAGTCCAACTATCCGAATGCCACCAAATCAGGTACCGGAATCTACATTCTTGACGACCAGCCCGGTTCCGGCGCCGCTTACAATGCGGAATCCTACGTCCATGTCGACTTCACGACCAAGGACATTGACGGCACGATAATATCCACCACAGACGTAGAAACCAGCAAGAGACTGGGTACTTACACCAAGGGGAACTACTATGGACCGAAAATCTGGCAGATTTCCAAGACGACCATACCCGTCGGAGTAGAGGATCTTCTTTCCGGAATGAAAGTGGGCGGAACAAGGACCGCGCTCGTTCCTTCCTGGCTCACTACCCTCAACCGCTACAAGAAGGAGTCCGACTACATGAAGAAGGCTTCTGGAAGCTCCACCACGATATACACGGTTACCCTCAGGGATGTTATCTCAGATATCCAGAAATGGGAACTTGACTCACTTGCATCATACGCAAGGAACAATTACGGCCTTGCCCCGGCTGATACAATAAGGAGGGGATTCTATTACAAGCAGACAACCAAGCCCGTAAAAGAAAAGACCTTCCCCAACGACACTTCGTTCTACATCAATTACATCGGAAGGCTGCTTGACGGAACGGTTTTCGACACCAGCATCGCTGATTCCGCCAAGTTCTACGGGATATATTCAGCCAGCAAGACATACGGTCCGGTGAAGATCTCCTGGGCTGAAGACGTCGTCGATATCAAGATGACAGTCGAAACCTCATCTTCGGCCTCGAATTCAAGCACCCCGGTCGGCGGATTCCAATATACTCTTTGGGAACTTTCCGGAACATATGAGAAAGGTACCGGCCTTTTCTGGTCTCCGCTCGGATATTCAACAAGCGGAAGCGGAAACACGATCCCTCCCTTCAGTCCCTTGAGATTTGATATAGAGATGGTCAACAAGAACTGATTCACAGGTTCCGATAGTTCAGCGCTAACGGAAAAAAGAAACCCCACACCTTATGGCCACTGGAGCGATTCCGACAGAATTAGGTACAAAGAAAGTAAGCACTTTGCTTAAGGAGTATGCAGTCCCTGGCATTATCGCCATGACTGCATCTTCGTTATATAATATGGTCGACAGCATCTACATCGGACACATCAAGGATGTAGGTTCATACGCCATTTCAGGCCTGGCTGTCACCTTCCCCATCATGAATCTTTCCGCCGCCCTCGGAACCCTTGTAGGTATCGGAGCGGCCACAATGATATCCGTCCTGCTGGGACAGAAGAACTATCAGGCAGCCAACAAGGTCCTCGCCAATGAGGTCACCCTGAATACCATCATCGGACTCATTTTCACGATCGTGACCCTTTCCTTCCTGGACCCGATCCTCATGTTCTTCGGAGCCAGCGAGAACACCCTTCCTTTCGCAAGGGACTACATGACGATCATCCTGCTCGGTAATATCTTCACCCACCTGTACTTCGGGCTCAACAGTGTCATCCGTTCATCAGGCAACCCGAAGCTCGCGATGGGCCTTACCCTGTTCACTGTCATCTCGAACAGCATACTGGATCCGATATTCATCTTCGGTCTTGGAATGGGCATAAGGGGCGCTGCTATGGCGACTGTCATATGCCAGTTGATGGCTCTTATCTACTCGCTGTGGTATTTCATGGACAAGAAGAAATTCCTCCACCTCCCGAAGAGTTTCTTCGCGTACGACCACAGGATCGCGAAAGATTCCCTCGCTATCGGAATGGGTCCTTTCCTGATGAATGCGGCCTCCTGCATAGTCGCCCTATTCATCAACCAGCAGCTCAAAAAGTACGGCGGAGACCTTTCAATCGGTGCTTATGGAATAATCAACCGGCTGACATTCCTGTTCATCATGATCAATGTCGGGCTGAACCAGGGAATGCAGCCTATAGCCGGATATAACTTCGGGGCACGGCAGTATTCAAGGGTGAAGGATGTATACATTCTGACCGCCAAATGGGCGACCCTGGTCTCAATAGTCGGGTTCATAATTTCGGAGGCCTTTCCTGGAATTGCCGTATCCATATTCACTAATGACCCTGAACTCAAGACGATAGCCACCAAGGGCTTGAGGCTGATGAACATCGTATTCCCTCTGGTCGGGTTCCAGATGATAACTACGAACCTGTTCCAGTGTCTTGGTATGGTCAACAAGTCCATCATCCTGTCTCTTTCAAGGCAGCTCCTTTTCCTCGTCCCTTGCATTTATCTTCTTCCTGTATGGCTCGGAGTCAATGGAGTATGGGTGAGTTTCCCCATATCCGATACTCTCTCAGTCATACTCACATCAATACTGATGCTGAATCTTCTGAAGAAGCTCAGGACCCTCAATGACGGGGATGATCCCACTATCCTTGGCAGCACGATGCAAAGCTGATACACCTTTCACAACATAAAACCAAATTCCCCATGAACCACATAATCATAAACATCGGAAGACAGTTCGGAAGCGGCGGACGTCAAGTCGCCATGGAACTGGGACGAAGGCTCGGAATGAACACCTACGACAACGAGCTCATCACAAAGGCCGCAGAGCAGAGCGGATTCAGCAAGGAACTCTTCGTCCGCAGTGACGAAAAGAGGAGCGTATTCTCCATGTCCAGCTTCTTCACATCCGGGAATTTCAACATCCAGCACAGCTACATCAACGATGATGACCTGTTCAAGATACAGAGTGATGTGATCAAGGACACGGCCAGCAAAGAGTCAGCCATATTCATCGGCAGATGCTCAGACTATATCCTGAGGGATCTGGACTGCTGCATCGATGTATTCATATCCTGCCCTCTTGAAATCAGAGCCAAGAGAGTCGCCGAAAGGGAAGGAATCACCCCCGAAGAGGCCGAAGCCCTCTGCATCAAGAAGGACCGCACAAGGGCGACCTATTACAACTACTTCACCTTTGGTGAATGGGGTGTGGCTTCAAACTACGATCTGTGCCTTGATTCTTCCGTACTCGGGATAGACGGTACGGCAGACATCATCATGGAGTTCGCCAAGAAGAAAGGATTGCTTTAAGAGAATCCTTGGACGTACTGCACCAAGTAACCATTCAAGTTTCAAGGAACATGACCAGTAGAGCGCTCCGGTTTGCCGCTGCCGTATCTATCTGCCTGATGATGACCGTCACGACGGCATGCGGGCAGAAGGAGACTTATGTCGACACACGTAAACCCGTTAAACTGAATGATGTTCTGACAAACGAGATGTCCGACACTTCTTCCCTTGCAGGACTTGACAGCCAGGTCCGCAAGTACATGCAGGAGTGGAGGATGCAGGGCGCGCAGCTGACGATAATAAAGAACGACTCGCTAGTCTACGCAAAAGGGTACGGGTGGGCTGACAAAGAGAAGAAAGTGGAGATGAAGCCGACCCACATCATGAGACTGGCTTCGGTATCAAAGCTCATAACAGCTATCGGTATCATGGTAATGCAGGAGCAGGGGCTTCTGTCTTTGAAGGACACCGTTTTCGGGGACAGAGGCATCTTGTGTGACAGCGTGTATACCAAAGCCATCAAGGACAAGAACATTTTCAGGATCACCGTAGAAGACCTTTTGAGGCACAAGGGAGGATTCACAACCAGGGCTGGAGACCCGATGTTCTCCACCCGTACGATAATGAGGCAGAACCACCTTAAAACACCTCCGGACCATGAGACTCTCGTCAAGATAGTTCTGGGCAGAAATCTGGACTTCATTCCCGGAACAAGCCAGTACTACTCCAATTTCGGATACCTGCTTCTCAGCATGATCATCGAGAAAGTCTCCGGAGAAAGTTACGAGAAATGGATCCAGAAGAATGTGCTGAAGCCTGCCCATTGCAATGATTTTCACATAGCGGAGAACTACTACAAGGACAAATACAAGAACGAGGTCCGCTACTACGTGCCCTCCAATGAGCCCACCGTCAGCGAATACAACAACAGCGGGAAGCAGGTAGTACGGTGCTATGGAGGAAACGACATCCACGCCCTTTCCGGAGCCGGGGCCTGGGTGGCCTCCACTCCCGAACTTGCAAGGCTCATCGCCTCGATCGATGTCCGCAGGTCCGTCAGCGACATAATCAACCGCGAAAGCATCCACCAGATGGTGCAGTATTTCGACCCGGACACATATTCACTGGGATGGAACGACACCGATCCACAGAAGGGCTGGAAAAGGACCGGCACCTTCTCAGGGACCACCGCACTCATAATGTATTATCCGGATGGTGAATGTTGGATATTCGCATCGAACACCAGCACCTGGAAAGGTCCCAGTCATGCCACTTACACGGGAGAACTTTTCAGAGAACTGAGGCGCACCTACAGCGATCTTCTGCCGAAGAGAGACCTTTTCTTCGAGGATGACGGGAGCTATACCCCGGAGGTCAACGACACCAAGAAGAAAAGGATCGAACCTCCCATGGAAAGAGTGTACTCCATGCAAGAAATATCCCTCGGGAAATTCGAGCCGAAGGATGAGGACAAAGGCGGAAAGAAACGCCGCCGCAAATAACCATCTCCGCCATGCGACGACTGCTGGTCTTATTGGCCGTACTGTTGTCCGTTCTGCCATCTCACGGCAGGAGGATCCAACGGGAAGTGATTGACCTTTCCGGGGCATGGGAGTTCGCCCTTGACCCTTCCGGGACACTCAACCAAAGGTTCCAGACAAATGAGACCGTACACCTTCCCGGGACCACCGACACCAATCTCAAAGGGCAGGAATGCACTGACTTCACCCTCACCAGCCACCTTTCCAGACGTTTCTCATATACCGGAGCGGCTTGGTACAGAAGAGATTTCAAAGTCCCCCGAAGGCTCAAAGACGTACCGTTGGTACTCACTCTTGAAAGAAGCAAATGCACTGAAGTCTACATAGACGGTATCAAAGCCGGGGAATGCAATGACATTTCCACCGCCCAGAAGTACAGTATCCCTCCACTTTCCAAAGGGATCCACACAGTAGCTGTGAAAGTCGACAACGGCGGAGGCGTTCCTCCGCAAGTCATCAGCAGTTCCCACATGTATTCCGAGGACACCCAAACCAACTGGAACGGAATCATAGGTGTGATAGCGATCAGCTCTGAAAGGATCTCCCCTGAAAAGAAAGAAATCCGCTCTTCCATGTCACGTCTCACGATAAATGACGGGCATTTCTCCTATAACGGGAAGAGGGAATTCCTTAGAGGCAGGCACGATGCATGCGTTTTTCCGTTGACCGGCCATACCCCCATGGACTATCCCTCGTGGAAGGAATACTTCAGCATATGCAAGCGGTACGGTCTGAACCATGTCCGGTTCCATTCCTGGTGCCCTCCTGAAGAATGCTTCCGTGCCGCTGACGACGAAGGGATCCACTTGCAGCCCGAACTCCCCTTCTGGGGCACTCTGGACGTGAAAGACACCTCACTTGTCAATTTCCTTCTGAAAGAAGGCAAAAACATCCTGAAAGAATATTCCCGCCACCCTTCGTTCAGCCTGTTTTCTCTCGGCAATGAGCTGTGGGGCGACAAGGACCTCATGAAAGAAATGATCCGCCAATTCAGGGAAGTCGCCCCTGACGTTCTTTTCACAAACGGGACGAACGCTTTCCTCGGATACGAAGGATACGTGGAAGGAACTGATTTCATGGCCACTTGCCGGGTCGGTGGCGAAGCCTACGGGGAATACGGCACCCATACAAGAAGTTCTTTCTCTTTCGCTGATGCCGCTGACGGAGGAATCCTGAACCATTTCCCGCCTTCTTCTTCCAGGGATTTCAGCCAAGCGATAAAGGCATCCCCCGTTCCGGTCATCTCCCATGAGAGCGGGCAGTTCCAGACCTACCCTGACTACAGCGAAATCGACAAATATACCGGAGTGCTTGCACCCTATAACCTGCAAGTATTCAGACGAAGGTTGGATGAGAAAGGTCTCGGCGGCATGGACAAGGACTTCAGGAAAGCTTCCGGAGCCCTGTCTGCCCTTCTTTACAAAGCGGACATCGAAATGTGCCTTAGGACAGAAGACCTGGGAGGATTCCAGCTGCTGGACCTTCAGGATTATCCGGGTCAGGGATCGGCGTACGTAGGCATCCTGGACGCCTTCATGGACGACAAAGGCATAGCGCCGCCACAATGGTGGAGACAGTTCTGTTCCCCGGTTGTCCCTCTCGCCATCATGGACAAGTTCTGCTGGGACTCTTCCGAAGAGTTCTCTTGCGAAGCCAAGATCGCCAATTACTCAGGAAAGGACTTGGGAGGAAAAGAACTCAGATGGGCTCTTACAGTTGACGGGGAACCGGCACCTTTCAAGGAAGGCACCTTGCGGTGTCCTAATGGTGAAGGTCTGCTTGAAGCGGGATCATTCACTGCGCCACTAGGTGGCATCATGACTCCTGTGAAAGCCACGCTGTCTCTTCACGTTCCGGGAACAGAAGCGCTCAACACATGGGACATATGGATATTCCATCACATCGGTAGCCCTGCTGTTGGGGAAGGAATAACCATAGCCGAAGACATTACTCCGGATGTGATGAGGGCACTCGAGAACGGCGAGAGCGTACTCTACATGCCTTCACAGGACAACATTCCCGAGTCCACTGTAGGCGGACTTTTCCAGACAGATTACTGGAACTACAGGATGTTCAAGACCATCTGCGAAGACAACGGGAAGCCTGTTTCTCCGGGGACTTTGGGACTGCTCATAGACGAAAAGCATCCTCTCTTCCTCAAGTTCCCTACCTCCAACCACTCCTCATGGCAATGGTTCCCCATGGTGAAAGAAAGTCACCCGCTCATCATTGACGGGATGGAAGGACTGGAGCCCATCGTCAGGGTCATAGATAATATCGAAAGAAACCATTCTCTTGCGCTTGTCTTCGAAGCCCGTGTGGGAAACGGGAGGATTCTCGTCTGCATGAGTGATCTGGAAAAGGTTATAAGAGAGGACAATCCTCCGGTTGAAGCGCTGGATTTCCATTCCGCACTTCTCGATTATATGCATTCCCCACAGTTCTCTCCGTCATATTCCATGAGCATTGAGGATCTCCTTCTTTTGACCGGTAGAATGCCTGTTGAAAGGGAGATAGGCAGGCTCGGGAACATTTCATACGAATAGGGCGCCCTTCCTTCCTTGCTTTAATAGGGATAAATAGCTACATTTGCATGATAGCATTACCTCCTAACGGGTATTCCACCCTCAACGGAGGGAACTGGTAGCCAATACAAACAATTTTCACATATGATCATTCTAGTTATCAATTGCGGAAGCTCCTCAATCAAGTACCAGCTGCTTGACATGAAGAGCGATGAAGTCTACGATCTCATCGCCAAGGGTATAGTGGAGAAAATCGGCCTCGAAAGCGGCATTTTCCAGTATGCGCCAAAGGGCGGAGAGAAACTGGTCGAGGAGTTCCCTATCCCCGATCACAAAGTGGGTATGGAACTTGTCCTGAACGCCTTGACTGACAAGGAACACGGAGTCCTGAAGTCCATCGAGGACATTGAAGCCGTCGGACACAGGATCGTGCATGGAGGAGAGTATTTCTCCGGCAGTGCGCTCGTCGATGAGGATGTCCTGAAGAAGATCGAGATCTGCTGCGATTTCGCACCTCTCCACAATCCCGCTCACCTTTTGGGTATACGTGCTGTACAGGAAGTGCTCCCCACGGTTCCTCAGGTCGTGACCTTCGACACCGCATACCACCAGAGCATGCCGGAGTACGCTTACATGTATGCTCTCCCCTACGAGTATTACGAGAAATATCGCGTACGCCGCTACGGTGCCCACGGCACCAGCCATCAGTACGTAGCCTACAAGGGTGCGAAATTCTGCGGCATTGACATCAACAGCTCCAAGATCATCACCTGCCACATCGGAAACGGAAGTTCCATTACAGCCATCGTTAACGGAAAGGTGGTCGATACCTCCATGGGATTCACACCACTTGAGGGAATGATCATGGGCACAAGGGTCGGAAACATCGACGCCAATGTCATCCCCTACCTGATGAAGAAAGAGAACATGACCCCCGACCAGATGACCGAACTGCTGAACAAGAAGAGCGGTTTCCTGGGACTTTCAGGAAAGACTTCCGACTGCAGGGACATGTCAGATCTCGCCGACAACGGTGACCACAGGGCAAAGCTTGCGCTCAAGAAGCTCAGCTATGATATCATCAAGAATATCGGACAGTACGTCGCCGTGATGAATGGAGTGGACCTCATTATCTTCACCGGAGGAATCGGAGAGAACAACAGCCGGGTAAGACGCCGTGTCTGCGAGAACCTGACTTACCTCGGACTCGAGTTCGACTATGAGGCCAATGTAGCAAGAGGCAAGGACACTCTCCTCTCACTGCCCGGTTCAAAGGTCAAAGTCGCGCTCATCACAACCGACGAAGAGCTTGTCATCGCTCGTGACACCATGCACATCGTTGAAGCTCTCGACTAACGGAAACACAGAAACAAACAAAACATAAACAGATGATCACAAAGTTTTCAGACGTATTTGCGGAGCTCAAAGAAAAGGGCATCTGCAAGAAAATGATCGCAGCTTGGGCTGTTGATGAGCATACAATCGAAGCCGCCAGCAAGGCAGTTGACATGGGTTTCGTGAAAGCCACCCTCGTCGGTGACGAAGCCATGATCAAGGACGTTTGCGAAAAGAACGGAATCGATGTCGCAAAATTCGAGATAGTCAATGAGCCCAATGAGCTCAAGGCTGTCGCTGCCGCAGTGAAACTCGTCCATGACGGTGAAGGTGATGTCCTTATGAAGGGCCTCTGCTCCACGGACAAGTTCCTCCGCGCCATCCTCAACAAAGAGACTGGACTTCTCCCTCCTAAGGGTCTTCTCAGCCACGTGGGCGTTATCGAATCCCCGAATTACCACAAGCTCATCTTCCTCACCGACATGGCCGTCATCCCCGCTCCTGACTTCAGGCAGAAGATGAAGATGACCGGATTCATCGTCAACGTCGCCAAATCATTCGGTATTCCCAAGCCGAAAGTCGCCTTCGTAGCCGCTTCTGAGCAGGTCCTCGATTCCATGCCCGCTTGCATGGAGGCCGCCGCTCTCGCCAAGATGTGCGACCGTGGACAGATCAAGGGATGCATCGGTGACGGTCCTCTCGCTCTCGATGTAGCCATTGACGAGGAATCAGTACAGATCAAGAAGCTTGACAGCCCCGTAGCCGGAGACGCCGACTGCCTCGTATTCCCTAACATCGAGTCCGCCAACGTCTTCTGGAAGACCAACTCGAAACTCGCTGAAGGTGTAAGGCAGGCCGGAATGCTCGTAGGAACATCCGCTCCTTGTATCCTCGCCAGCCGTGCCGATACGGCCGACACCAAGCTCAACTCTATCGCAGAAGCTGTGATGTTCGTCAAATAGGACTTCACTTCGTGATTCTTTTAAGCCCTTCCGCAGGAATTCTGCAGAAGGGCTTTCACTTTTTCCATAGGGCATAGGCGCTTGCCGGAGATCCTACCAGCTGCCGCTGGCTCCTCCGCCGCCGAAACTGCCGCCGCCGAAGCCTCCGAATCCGCCTCCGAATCCGCCGGAATGACCACCTCCGAAGCTGCCGCCTCCTCTGAAACTGCCGCCGAAGCCTCCTCCGTTTATGGGACCGATGTAGATGTATCTTCCGCCACCGCCGCCGTTACCCCTTCCTCCGGACTTATGGTATAGCCAAAGAATGAGGGCGATGAAAAGCAGAAGCACTATCACCTCGACAATGTCACCATGCCCTTCATCATACTCCCTTGGAACGGATATCTCTCCTGAGGCCAGGGCGGAAAGGGTCTTGCATGACTCATACACTCCCGTGTAGTAGTCCCCTTCCCTGAAAGCCGGAATGGCCTGTTGCTCGATTATCCTCTTCGCGTATATGTCAGGGATCGCTCCTTCAAGTCCATAACCCACCTGAATGGATATCTGTCCGCTGGAGGAGGATGTTTTGGGTTTTACGAGAACTACGACACCATTGTTGAAATCGGAAGAACCGACTCCCCATGATTTTCCTATCTGGTAAGCGTAGTCGGCCGGGGTCCTCCCTTCGAGATCGGTCACGGTAACAACGCATATCTGGTTCGAAGTGGAGTCATCCAAAGCGACCAGCATTCTTTCAAGCACAGCGACCTGCTGGGAGGTAAATATCCCCGCAAGGTCATTGACCAGACGCTGGGGCGAAGGCCTCGAAGGAATAGCCGCATATGAAGATACCGCCATGACGAGAGCCACGACGGAAACGGCGATTATTCCAAGCCATTTACGCATCTTCAGAGTCATTGGCAAGCATCTCGGCCTGGCTGATCATTTCTTCACGCATTCCGTCACCGCCATCCTCTTCATCTCCGATGGAGATCTCATCCGCGAGCTCGTTCACATCATCCCTCATGTAAGGGAAGTATTCAGAAAGCTTCTCCCCGACGAGAGATACAGCGCCCTTGAGGCCATCTGCGTATTTGCCTTCGGAAAAACTTGAAGTGAGAAGAGCGACGACATCCTTCCAGAATCCATCCGGAACAGCGTTGTTGATCCCTTTGTCCCCTATCACGGCGATGTCACGTGAATTGCAGGCGACGTATATCAGGACGCCGTTACGGTTGGCGGTCTTGTTCATTCCGAGCAAATGGAAAGTCCTCAGAGCCCTTTCCTTGGGCTCCGAGGGACAATTCGTCTCGATATGTATCCTGATTTCTCCCGAGGTCCGGTGTTCAGCCTGGGCTATCGCGCTCTCTATCGAATGCCGTTCCTCCTTGGTCAGGAAAGTTCTGGCTCTCAGCATCGGATAGGATCAGAATTCCACCTTGGGTGCGACATCGGCACCTTCAGATGCCTTGAAATATCCCTTCTGGTTGAACTTGAACAGGCTGGCGATGATGTTTGCAGGGAATGTCCTCACAGCGGTGTTGTATTCCTGTGCCACTGAATTGAAGTTCTGCCTTTCAACGGTTATCCTGTTCTCAGTTCCTTCAAGCTGGGCCTGAAGTTCAAGGAAGTTCTGGTTCGCCTTGAGGTCGGGATAATTCTCGACTACCGCGATGAGTCTTCCCAAAGCGCTTGAGAGTTCGCTCTGAGCTGACTGGTAACGGGCCAGATCCTCTTCTGAAAGATTCGCGGGATCGATGTTGACGCTTGTAGCCTTAGCCCTGGCTGAGACTACAGCCTCAAGTGTGCTGCTCTCATGCTCGGCGTAACCTTTGACGGTCGCGACAAGGTTGGGAATGAGGTCAGCTCTCCTCTGATAAACATTCTCTACCTGGGCCCAAGCGGACTTGACGGCTTCATCCTTGGAGACAAGGCCGTTGTAAGTGTTTTTGCCCCAGAAGAACAATACTACGGCAACAATGGCAAGAATGCCCAAAGTGCCTATTCCTTTCTTTGCAGCAGACATGTTGTAAAATATTTGATTTGATTCTATTCAGACTTGCGGACGCAACGGACGGGAGCCACGAAATGAGTACGGTCGGCGCTTCCGCGATAGACATCAGGGTTCTTGAGGTAGATGTACATGTAGAATGCGTCTTCCTCATCCTGAATGTCTGCAGTCCAATATGCGGCATAATTGCCGGAACCGGAGAATTCGCTGCCCTTTGATGTGACCTGGCCATATCCTGTAGGCAAAGAATAGAAGAGGGCCTTGTTGGTGATCTTCACATCCGGCCAATAAGCCCATAGACGCTGGCCATTGAAATAACCGTCAACCATCAGGTCACCGGCTATACCGAGAATTGACCCGGAATCGTCAACCACCCCTTCGAAAGCGTTAGCCATCTCCTTCCATGCGTCAGAATCGGGCAGGGACCAACCTTCGGGACAAGCGTTGACGGCCTCCTCATAAGTATAGTACATGCCGTAGACGTCCGTCATCGCATCACAGTTATAGAAAGGCGAACCGGCCTCCTCATAGGCGAGATTGGATGCCATCCAGTCATAAGCCCCTACCGTGTTGTACTTGTATTTCTTTCCGTCCCTTGAATCAGTGAACTCTTGAAGATCAGCTTTTGTGAGGTTGGACAGGGTCTTTTCGGGGTCAACTATCACAACATCTGTCGAACGGCTCGTGTTGTAGTACCCTTCTGCATAAGCATAGCATGTCACCTTCATGGTGCACAGTGTGTCCGAAGGCACATAGAGAGTGTAAGCTCCGGTGACTGTAGAAGGATCGGAAGCATGCCTTGTGGTGTCCCTCTCGGTATGATAAGGTGTGGCTGTCCAGATATAGCCCCAAGGCGTATTGTCATCAGTACGCACTCCGCTTGGAACAAGTTCATAAACGTCCCCGGGACTCACGTACAGGGGTACATCAAACTTCAGGCTCCCGCTGAAAGACTCGGAATATTCAGTCTTCTTGTCCTTCTTGCAGGACACGGGAGTGAGCATGATCAAGACAAGCGCAAATATATTGAGTACAGTTCTGATTTTCATCTTCAATTTTCTTTCCTTGTCCCAAAGGGACACTATATGTTCAGTAATCTGCAAATATCGTAAAATTCGATGAATTTGCCTTATCTTTGTACAAATACTTTGCCTTTATGGTCCGTACCATTGAAAAAATATCAAGATTGATGATTCCTGTCGCGCTGTCGGTCATTCTGCTCGGCTCATGCGTCAGGGAATCCGGATACTTCGCCGCAACCGGTTACGCCCAAGGAGGCACATATACAGTCAAAATGAACCTGGAAGGCGTGACGGCTACGCCAAAGGAGATCAGCCTGAAAATAGACAGTCTCCTGACCCTGATCGACACCACCCTGTCGGGATACAACAAGGGTTCGCTGATTTCAAGGTTCAATGAAGGGGAAGAAATCACCCCGAACGGCATGTTCAAGGACATCTTCAGCATTTCAAGGGGAATATGGGAAGAGACCGGCGGAGCGGTCGATGTGGCAGCAGGGCCTTTGTTCGACGCATGGGGGTTCGGTTTCTCGTCTGACTCTTTGCCTTCCGATGAGAAGGTCAAAGCTCTGATGGAAAGTTGCGGAATGTCCCTTCTGGATCCGGACATAGAGAAAGACATAGCCAAAGGATTCAAGCTCAACTATAACGCGATCGCACAGGGGTACAGTTGCGATGTGGTAGCTCAATACCTTTACGGAATCGGCGTGAAGGACATGCTTGTCGACATCGGAGAAATCTATTGCGACGGCCTGAACCCTTCCGGTAAACCATGGAGCATCGGAATCGACAAACCGGAGGACGGAAACCAGCAGTTAGGGGCTCAACTCCAAGGGGTATGGGCTTCAAGCGGAGGCCCCTGCGGGATAGTGACATCCGGCAACTACCGGAAGTTCTACATCAGAGACGGCAAGAAGTTCGCCCACACGGTTGACCCGAGAACGGGCTATCCTGTCTCGCACAATCTTCTCAGCGCCACCATAGTCGCCCCGAGCGCGACTCTTGCGGACGCCTATGCCACCTATTGCATGGTGATCGGTCTTGAAGAATCCAAGGAATTCATCCTGGGGAGGAATGACCTTGAAGGTTATCTGATTTTCGATGCGGACGGACAGATGGAGACCTGGTATTCGCCAGGATTCAATGTGATCCAGTGATCCGTTTTCGGCAGAAGCTAAGAAGGTGACGTTATCCTTGAATGGAACGCCACCTTCTCTATTTTTCCGGAATCCTGATTCTCCCTTACCTTAAATCAGTCACGACCCACGAGGAATCCAGATCCTTGTCCTTGAATGAGAAGACCTTCTCTTTGTCGACGGGAAGGAAATTCATCCCGCTGACTTTGAATTCAGTGACGGATCCGTCCACAAGGGAAAGTTCCGCACCGAGAAGTTCTCCTTGTGCGAAGAACATCTTCATCGAAGAGACATTGCTTTTCCCTATGGGAAGGAATGATGCGACATCCGCTGATTTGCCGGAGAATGTCCCTTTTGACATCTTCGGTTCTCCGAACACTTTGTCAAAGGAGGAAAGGAAGGCCGCAGGGTTCGTCAGGAAATCCTGACCGACCTCTGAGACATCCTCTATTATGGCTTCCTTCGAATAGCTGTCAACCGTCCAACGCGACTTGCCGTCGCAATATATCTCCATCCCATTCCCGTCGACAAAGAAGCTGTCTCCCTGAACGGTAGCTTTTCCGTCGCCTTTTATTGTCATATTCCCTTTAGTCGAGAAACTGTAAGTGAACTCGACCAGTGAAGAATTCATCTTCTGGAGGAAAGACTCCACGGGGCCGGCGGCCTTGGCGTCAGAATGGGAAAGAAACAGCAGTGCCGCAGCCGAGAGCAGCACTACTGATATTTTGATTCTGTTTCTGGTCATGGCGGAATTGTTTCCGTGGACCTCCCTACTGGTTGCGGAATGCGTCGATTATCCTCTGCAGCTCTTCCATGTCCGAAACGAGAACCTCTCTGGGTTTAGATCCGGACTGGGGTCCTACGATACCGGCGGCCTCCAGCTGGTCCATCACTCTACCTGCTTTTGCATAACCCATGCCAAGACGTCTCTGCAGGTCCGAAGTAGACCCTCTTTGGGTGGTCACTACGAGTTTTGCTGCATCTTCGAACCTCTCATCAAGGTTCTTCATATCAAGCATTCCGACTCCGTCCTCAGCTGAATCGGGTTCGGGAGCGGGCAGATAATAAGGAGTGTTGTAACTCTTCATGTAGCCGGTCTGTTCCCCGATGAATGTGGTGATTGCGTTTATCTCGTCGTTGCTGATGTAAGCGCACTGGATACGCTCCATATCTACACCGGCATAGTAGATCATATCTCCCTTTCCGATCAGTTTCTCGGCCCCAGGGGAATCGAGGATAGTCCTTGAGTCGTTGTTTGAGAACACCCTGAAAGCGATACGTGTAGGGAAGTTGGACTTGATAAGACCGGTGATGACATCCACTGAAGGTCTCTGTGTAGCGAGAACGACATGTATTCCGGCCGCCCTACCCTTCTGGGCCAGACGGATGATGGAGGTGGAGATGCTCCTTGCCATTGCCTTGGAGTCTCCTGAAGCTCCGACTGACATGGTCAGGTCAGCGTACTCATCAACCACCACCACAATGTAAGGCAGATACTTGTGCCCGTCAGTAGGAAGCAGATGACGGTCCTTGTACTTCTCGTTGTAGAGTTTCACATTGTTCACAAGGGCTTTGCTCAGGAGCGCATACCTCTCATCCATTTCGATGCAAAGGGACTTGAGCAACAATTCCGCCTGCTGAGGAGTCTTCGCTATCGAATTGTTGAACTCATCCTGCTCGCTTCCGGAAGTGGGAAGTACTGCGAGATAGTGCTTCAGAAGCCTTGCATACGCAGAGAACTCGACCATCTTCGGGTCAATGAAGACGAACTTCAACTCTGAAGGATGCTTTGAATAAAGCAGCGATGAAATAAGCACATTGAGTCCGACGGACTTACCCTGCTTTGTGGCACCAGCGACAAGAAGATGAGGCGCGTCAGTAAGGTCGAACACCTTCACTTTCTGAGTTATGGTAAATCCGATCGCGACAGGAAGCTCGGCCTTGCTTTCCCTGAACGAGCTGTCATTGAGCATAGCCAGCAGAGGCACGATCGAAGGATTGTCATTGGCCACTTCAATACCTACTGAGTCAGCGAGGGTGACGACCCTCACTCCCTTGGCATGGAGAGCCATCGCGATATCATCCTGGAGAGCGCGGATAGCGGATATCTTGACACCCGGAGCGGGATACACCTTGTAAAGGGTGACAGTAGGTCCTACGACGGCCTTAACATTGTCGACATCAATCTTGTATGTCTTCAGAGCGGCCCTGATACGGAAGTTGTTCCTCTTGAGCTCTTCAGAAGACACCTCCTGACGGGAGCCCTCATATTCTTCGAGCAGCTCCAGAGGAGGGAACCTGTAATTCTTCAGTTCATCCCTGACATTGATCCTGGGAAGATCTTCAACCACTTCTGTTGACAACTCTTCTCCCTCTATGACTTCAATCTGCTGTTCAGGATCGAGAGTCTCGGTTCCGGCAACTGTTTGGACGGAATCCGTGGCTGAAGATTGCCCTGCATCGGGAGTGCTTACCTGAGGCACTCTTATAGAAGGCTTGGGTTGAGGCTCCGTAACAGGAAGGTCTGATACTGGAGAGTATAGAGGAGATGTCGCCGGAGAAACCGTTTGGGTCGTCTCCTCGGCAGGTGCCTTGGGCTCCTGACGCTCAGCCCAAGTGAAAGTCTTGCGTGTCTTCTGCTCCGGTTCTTCAGTATCCTCTTCGTTTTCACCCTTCTTCCTTGAGAAGAGTCCGCCAAGGAAGGACTTCAGTTTTCCCTCTTCAGGTTCTTCAGTTTCG
>DBWN01000105.1:0-155 GCA_002308935.1 Bacteroidales bacterium UBA1237
TACGATCTCGGAACTACTATCCCCGGCCTGTATGCCATCGGCGAGGCCAACTTCTCCGACCATGGTGGAAACCGCCTCGGCGCTTCTGCCCTCATGCAGGGTCTCGCTGACGGTTATTTCGTCATCCCTGTCACCATCGGAGACTATCTTTCCAA
>DBWN01000105.1:217-414 GCA_002308935.1 Bacteroidales bacterium UBA1237
GTTCAGGAGCGTATTGACAGGCTTTTCGCCATCAATGGCAAGGTGACCGTCGATTCCATCCACAAGAAACTCGGAAACATCATGTGGGACTATGTGGGTATGGCCCGCGACGAGGCCGGCCTCAAGAAAGCCATCAAGGATATCGCTGAACTGCGCAAGGAGTTCTATGCCAATGTAAAGGTTCCCGGAACCCAGTA
>DBWN01000105.1:477-6094 GCA_002308935.1 Bacteroidales bacterium UBA1237
AGGAGTCCTGCGGAGGTCATTTCCGCGTGGAAAGCCAGACCGAGGAAGGCGAGGCCAAGCGCAACGACTCCAAGTTCATGTATGTCGCTGCCTGGGAGTACAAGGGAGACGGCGTGGAGCCCGCACTCCACAAGGAACCTCTTGTCTATGAAAATATCAAGGTTGTTACCAGAAACTATAAAGACTAACTAAGATGGAATTCAACTTAAAAATATGGCGCCAGAAGAACGCCAAGGAAAAAGGACATTTCGAGACTTATCATATTTCTGGTATTGAGGAAGATGCATCTTTCCTCGAGATGCTTGATATTCTGAATGAGCAGCTTATCCGCGAGGGTTGCGACCCTGTCGCGGTCGAGCGCGGCTGCAAGAGCAGCGGTCCGGTATCTTTCGACCATGACTGCCGCGAGGGTATCTGCGGTGCCTGTTCCCTCTATATTGACGGACGCGCCCACGGCCCTGACGACCATGTCACTACCTGCCAGCTGTTCATGCGTCATTTCAAGAACGGATCTACCATCACCGTTGAGCCTTGGAGAAGTGCCGCCTTCCCTGTCATCAAGGACCTTGTGGTCGACAGAGGTGCGTTTGACAAGATCCTCCAGGCCGGTGGATTCATCTCCGTCCGTACCGGTTCCGCCCAGGATGCCAACAATATCCTCATTCCTCACGACAAGGCTGAGGAGAGCATGGATGCTGCTGCCTGTGTAGGTTGCGGTGCTTGCGTTGCTACCTGTAAGAACGGTTCCGCCATGCTGTTCGTGGCCGCGAGGGTGAGTTCGCTCGCTCTCCTTCCCCAGGGCCGTCCCGAGGCCAAGAGAAGGGTCAAGGCCATGGTCGCCAAGATGGACGAACTCGGATTCGGAAACTGCACCAACACCCGTGCCTGCGAGATGGAGTGTCCTAAGGGCATTTCCGTATCTCACATCGCGCGTCTTAACCGCGAATTCCTTAAAGCCAAGTTCTCGGATTAAACAAAAAAGAGAGGTTCGAAAGACCTCTCTTTTTTACCAAAGGAAATTATTGAAGGGATATCTTCCCGCATGTATCTCCGCAACCATCTTGTAAAGGTCGTTGCGGAGTTTTTCAATATTGATTTTCTCCTTGGCGGAAATGAAGATGCAAGGGCTCTTCTCATCCGCAATCCAAAGGTTTTTCAATTCGTCAAGCGTGCGGTTGTTCCTGTCCGGAGGAGTGAGTGAAAACTCGTCGTACTCTTCGTAGGTATAGGCATCTATCTTATTGAAAACCACGTATATGGGTTTGTTTCCCGCACCTATGTCCTTCAGAGTGTTTTCCACGACCTGCATCTGTTCCTCGAAATCGCTGTGAGATATGTCCACAACGTGTACGAGAATATCCGCTTCACGCACCTCGTCAAGCGTGCTTTTGAAGGCTTCTATCAACTGTGTGGGGAGTTTGCGGATAAAACCTACGGTATCGCTCAAAAGGAAGGGAACGTTCTCGATTACGACCTTCCTGACAGTAGTATCAAGAGTAGCGAACAGTTTGTTCTCAGCAAACACGTCGGACTTGGCAAGGAGGTTCATCAGGGTGCTTTTCCCCACGTTGGTATAGCCAACAAGGGCTAGACGTACCATCCTTCCCCTGTTGCCGCGCTGCGTGGCCATCTGGCGGTCCACTTTCTTGAGCTGATCCTTCAGGCGGGAAATCCTTTCCTTGACAATACGGCGGTCCACCTCTATCTGGGTTTCACCCATTCCCCCTCTTGTGCCTATACCTCCGCGCTGTCTTTCCAGGTGGGTCCACATGCCGGCAAGCCTTGGCAGCATATAGTTGTATTGGGCGAGTTCCACCTGCATCTTGGCATAAGAGGTCTGGGCCCTTTGCGCGAATATTTCCAGGATAAGACTGGTCCTGTCTATCACGTGCGAGCTCTTGATGACTTTCTCTATGTTGCGCTGTTGCATACCAGTGAGTTCATCGTCGAATATAACGTATTCGATATCGTTTTCCTCACAGTACGCGGCTATCTCCTCCAACTTTCCGCTGCGGATATAAGTGGATTTTTCCGGTTTGTCAAGCTTCTGTACGAACTTGCGGTCCCCTGTCGCCCCGGCAGTCTCTGCCAGGAACTCCAGTTCATCCAGGTATTCTGCTACCTTCCGCTCGTCTTCGTTCTGCCTGACAATGCCTACGAATACGGCCTTTCCGCTGTCTGTTATATTGTTCTCTTCGTTTTTCATTTCAACTGAAAAAAGGCCATCCCGAAGGACAGCCTTTGTGTTTCTTCACTGTGTCTGCTATCTCAGCTGGAAGATCACAGGGAAAGTGTAGGTGACCTTGACGGCGCGGTCCCTCTGCTTTCCGGGCTTCCACTTAGGGGAGCTGGAAACAACGCGGACGGCTTCCTTGTCGAGAGAAGAATCGACACCACGGAGAACCTTGACGTTGGATACGGAACCATCGGGATTGACGGTGAACTGGAGGGTTACACGACCCTGGACACCGTTCTCCTTGGCAACCTCAGGATAAGAAAGATGGGCATTGACCCACTTTGAGAACTCGTTGGCATCACCACCCTGGAAGGTAGGTTTCTCTTCAACGAGTTGGAAAGGAATGGCTTCCTCTTCCACTTCTTCCTCTTCCGTAGCCTCTACATAGTCCTGAATCTCGACACCGAGATTGGCGTTGTCCTCGAGGTCGAGGATGAGGTTATCCTCAAGCTTGATGTCATCATCGACGATGTCGATCTGGTCCGACAGCACGGGGATCTTCGGAGCCTCGGGCGGCGGAGGAGGGGTCTCCTGGGTGATGGGGATGATCTCTTCTTCAATCAGTTCCTGATTGACGTCATCGAACATAGCCGTCTTCTTTTCCTTGCTCGTATAGGAGAACGCTCCCCAGACGATCAAAAGGGCGGCAATGAAACCAAGCTCTGTAAAGAGCAGTCTTTTGTTCTCAAGACTGGCCTTAGGTGATTTCTTTACTTCCATATCCTTGTTTAAAATTAGTCGGTTTACGTTTCAAAGGTAGAAATAATTATTTTCAATTCCAATTATTTAATTTAATAGTTGTAGATTTGTACAAAAATTTAACCATGATTTCTTATTACAACGAAGATATCGTTTTTCGTTTCAAGGGTCGCGCGCTCAACAACCGCTGGTTGCGTATGGTGGCCGAAAGTGAGATCCGAAGGGTCGGAGACCTGTCCATCATCTTCTGTTCGGACAACTATATCCTTGATGTCAACATGCGCTATTTGCAACATGATTACTTTACCGACATCATCACTTTCGACTATTGTGAGGGAAACGTCCTTTCCGGCGACCTTTTTATCAGCATTGATTCCGTTCGCGAAAACGCCGTTCTCTACGGTGCGGAGTTCGAGGACGAATTGAACCGTGTCATGGTTCACGGGCTGCTTCATCTGATCGGATACGACGACCATACGGAAGAGGAGCAGAAGACGATGCGCGAGAAGGAGGATTATTATCTCTCTCTCCGCAAATCTCTTATTGCATAATTATGCAGAATAATTATGATATCATTGTAGTTGGGGGCGGTCATGCCGGGTGTGAAGCCGCCATGGCAGCTTCCAGGATGGGATCATCGGTACTTTTGGTATCTACCGACATGCTCGGATTCGCGAGAATGTCTTGTAATCCTGCTGTTGGAGGAATAGCTAAAGGACAGATAGTCAAGGAGATAGATGCTCTTGGCGGGTATATGGCCATGGTCACCGATGCCGCTTCGTTGCAGTTCCGGATGCTCAATAAATCCAAGGGTCCGGCTATGTGGAGTCCTCGTGCGCAGTGCGATAAAACCATGTTTTCCCTGTACTGGCGTAAAATTCTTGAAAACAATTGTAACTTAGACATTTACGCCGATTCTGCGACTTCTTTTCTCTTTGAGAATTCAAAAATTGCCGGAGTTCGTACGACTACAGGGGCAATTTTCAAGTCTCGGGCAGTTATTTTGACCACTGGAACCTTCTTGAACGGTAAGCTTTTCATCGGTCGCACTCAGTTCGAGGGCGGAAGGATAGGCGAGATGTCTTCTCACGGTCTGACCGAACAGCTGGTTTCACTTGGCATTTCTACTGAGAGGATGAAGACCGGCACTCCCCCGCGTATCGACATTTCATCCGTCGATACCGATTCGCTGGTCCGTCAGCCAGGAGACCAGGAGCCGGACAAGTTCTCCTTCCTCCCCTACTTGTCGGCGGTACAGAACGGAACTCCTCAGATGCCGTGCTATATTCTCCATACCAATGAAAAGGTTCACGACATACTCAGAAGCGGATTTGACGAGTCTCCCCTTTTCACTGGTATGATTCACGGCCGCGGGCCGCGTTATTGTCCCAGTATCGAGGACAAGCTCAGGGTGTTTGCCGACAAGGATTCACATCAGCTTTTCCTCGAGCCGGAGGGTAGGGGAACGAACGAGTATTACCTGCAGGGTTTCTCCTCTTCCCTGCCCCTTAATACCCAGTTGGGAGCCCTTCACGCGATCCCGGGGCTTGAGAAAGCCAAAATCTTCAAGCCTGCGTATGCTGTAGAGTACGACTATTTCGACCCGACTCAGCTTAAGCTTTCACTTGAGTCAAAAGTCATTGAGAATCTTTTCCTTGCGGGACAGGTCAATGGTACGACGGGATATGAGGAAGCTGCTGCCCAGGGCATAATGGCCGGCATCAATGCGCATCTGAAATGCAAGGATAAGGATCCGTTCATCCTTCGCCGCAACGAGTCTTATATCGGAGTCTTGATAGACGATCTGGTAACAAAGGGGGTGGATGAACCGTATCGTATGTTTACCTCACGTGCCGAGCACCGTATCCTTCTTCGTCAGGACAACGCCGACCAGAGATTGACTGAACTCTCGCATAATATCGGTTTGGCGGATGAGTTCAGGTATGCCTACACGCAGAAGAAGTATGATGAGGCGTCGCGCCTGAAAGAATTCTGTAATACTAAAAACCTTACAAAGGGAAAGGTCAACGCTTATCTGGAGAGTTGCGGATCCGCTCCAATTACCGATTCTAAGAAAATATCCGATTTGGCGTCCAGGCCGGAGGTTTCCCTTTCCGGACTACTTTCTCTTTGCTCTTCAAAGATTCCAGCTTCTGCTTTCGATCTTATCGGGATGACGGAGGAGGAGAACCCCGTTCTTCCTGCAAATCAGGATTTGGAAAGGATTTCCGCCATTTATCGAAAGGAAGTTTGCGACTCTGTTGAGATTGCCATTAAGTATCAAGGTTATATAGAGCGTGAGCAGCGTATAGCGGATAAGATTATGAGATTGGAAGACTTGAGGATTCCCGATGATTTTGATTATGACAATGTCTCAGGATTGACCATTGAGTGCCGCCAGAAGCTGAAGAGATATAAGCCGGTGACAATTGCGCAGGCCTCGCGAATCTCCGGGATTTCTCCGGCTGATATATCCGTCCTGTTGGTGTATTTTGGAAGATAAAAAAGAAAAGTGTTCCACGTGGAACACTTTTCTGCTTTTGATACAACTTTGTTCTACAGCATTTGGAGCGCAGCGCGGATGATTTCTTCGACTTTGGCTCCAGGATTCTTTTTTAATATGGCCTGAATGGCCTTGTTGACGTTTGGTTTCGAGAAACCGAGCGTAGTGAGTGCGATGGT
>DBWN01000199.1:0-4128 GCA_002308935.1 Bacteroidales bacterium UBA1237
TTCACGGGGTTGCTGCAACCGATGTTGTATACCCTGTAACGGAGTCCGTTCTCGTTGGGGGTAGGTTCATTGTCGAGGGCTCCGATCGTCCCTTCGACGATATCATCAATGAAGGTGAAATCNNACAATATCATCCACATAGGTGAAATCGCGCAGCATGTCTCCGTTGTTGAACACCTTGATGGGTTCTCCCCTTGAGATCGCTCCGGCGAAGAGCATCGGGCTCATATCCGGTCTTCCCCAAGGTCCGTAGACCGTAAAGAAACGAAGGCCCGTCATCGATATGCCGTAAAGCTTGCAGTAAGAATGTGCCATCAGCTCATTCGACTTTTTTGTAGCGGCATAGAGTGATACGGGATTGTCAACCTTGTCAACCTCGCTGTAAGGCACTTTGGCGTTGAGGCCGTATACGGAACTCGATGAAGCGTAAACAAGGTGCTTCACTCCGAAGTTCCTGCAAGCCTCGAGAATATTGAGGAATCCTACTAGATTGCTCTGAAGATATGCATATGGATTGGTGATGGAGTACCGGACTCCTGCCTGGGCAGCAAGGTTCACGACCTTCTGGAACTTCTCCGCTTCAAAAAGTCGGTCAACGCTTTCCTTGTCCGAAATGTCCATCCGGACAAAACGGCACGAGGGGAAGAGAGTGCTTTGGCACATCTCCCCTTTCTCTATGGGTTCCCTATCAAGGAAACCGCACTCTGAAAGACGACCATACTTCAGTCGTACATCGTAATAGTCATTGATGTTGTCGATTCCTACGACCTCATCGCCCCTTTTGGCGAGAGTGAACATAAGTTTTGAGCCGATAAAACCCGCGGCTCCCGTAACAAGTTCTTTCATAAGAGTTTACGCAAAAACGGATCAGGAAGACAACAATAGAAAAACTACCGAAGTTCAATAGGGAGACTACTGCATACGTTTAGCGGGGCGGGATTTTGAGCCAATCTCGCCTGCACGAAAACATCAACCCCCGGAATTTCGGAAAAGTGCCGACAAAATAGGCCGAACCGGAAAGCAAGGATACCGTGATTGTGTCCTCCAGATTCTCAAAAAAATAGAACGGCTGTCTTCAACATGTCCCCACATGGAGAAGCCCTGGCCGCAACAACTTTAAAATAAAGCCTTGACGGTAAATTGGATAGACCCGAAAAGGCGGAACCTGATTATGTATGAGAAATATGGATAGTCAAAAAAAAGCGCCCAAATGAAGGGCGGAAAAATCGGGCAAAGCCCCACGGAGAAGACCGACTTCTCCGACTTCCCGACTATGCGTGCAAAGCATGGGGGCTAAACGTCCTCATGAGCATACATAATCAGGTAGAAAGCAGGTGTTCAGAATTTTCCCTCTGAGCAGTCACTCCCCTATCCAAGGGAGGATACTGCAACCTTGTCCCGAGCATCTCCCTTAAAGGGAAAATTCGGGCCTACAAAGGTAGTTAAAATAAGGGATAATTCAAGACGCAGGTCCAAATAAGTTCATTTGCGAATCACCCCCGGCTGCTATGGTCCAATACTGCTTCTTAATACGTCATCAATTGGGGAAAAGTTCAGTTGCTTTTCATGAAAGAAAAGCATAAGTTTGCGTTGTCCTATACTGTCAAGGTAAGAGAAACACCCTCATCGTAATACTTTCGTCGGAATAGGGCGAAGACAACAAAAAGCACAAAACAAATAACACATTAACATTCTACAACATGGAACTCAAAAGATCAAAGACCGAGAAGAATCTCCAGGAAGCTTTCGCCGGAGAATCCCAGGCTAGAAACAAGTACACTTTCTATGCTTCCAAGGCAAAGAAAGACGGTTACGTCCAAATCTCGAACATCTTCGAGGAAACCGCCAAAAACGAAAAGGAACATGCTGAAATCTGGTTCAAATACCTTCATGACGGCAAAGTCCCTTCAACGGAAGTGAACCTCAAAGATGCCGCAGAAGGAGAAAACTTCGAATGGACCGACATGTATGAAAGGATGGCAAAAGAAGCCGACGAGGAAGGATTCACCGAGATAGCGGAAAAGTTCCGCATGGTGGGAGCCATCGAAAAGCACCATGAGGAAAGATACCGTAAGCTTCTCAAGAACATCGAAGACAAGGTCGTCTTCTCAAGGGACGGGGACTGCATCTGGCAGTGCTCGAACTGCGGCCACATCGTTGTCGGAAAGGAAGCTCCGGAACTGTGCCCCGTATGCGCTCATCCCAAATCATACTTCCAGCTGCTTGCTGAAAACTATTGATTCCAATGAACGAATCAATTTCCTGATTACGGTCCCGATTCCTCAGCAAGAATCGGGACCATTTCTATTCATATTTCACTATACTTCTCGGGGGTAGAACAAGAGAGAGAGTTCAAAGAACATAAGAAGATAATGCTAATATTTTGTATTTTTGCAGCGGAATGGTCTTTTTCATTTCCACAAACATGTTTGAAACAGCAATATGCCAAAACAAGCTAAAATCAATTCTCAGACAAAGTCCGCTTATTTGGATTTATTAAGGTCTTCTTTATGGGGGACCCCCATCAATAGTGAACTTCCCCCTCTTGAAGACATTTCCAAATTGGCAGCCAGGCAGACAACCAGAGGGTTGATTTATCAAGCTCTTATGGATCAGCTCATTCCCCTGGAAAAGGAGACCTATCTCAAATACAAGAAGTTTCTCTTGAAAGTGACCGGCAATCACATATCAAATGAGAAAACGATCAGCATAACCATCGACGCATTGAGATCAGCCGGCATTGAGCCTATTCTTTTGAAAGGAGAAGGGAATGCCTACTATTATCCTCTACCCTACATAAGAGAATGCGGTGATGTTGATTTATATGTAGGCAAAAAGAATTACCAGAAATGCTGCGAGATCTTAAAGGGCATGGCGGACTCTGAAGATGTCGAGAACGCTGCTGTAGCCGACAAGCATTACAGCATAAATATCAAAGGCGTGCCTGTAGAACTGCACCATACAACAATGATTCTTGATGAACCTGAGATGGTGCCCATATACAGGAATTACGAAGAAGACGGAACAACTAATAATCTCGTTGTCTTGAACATCGGGGTCGGAAAAGTATCAACACCTTCCCCCACTTTCAATGCCTTTTATATTTTCTTGCATATTTGGGACCACTTCAGAAATGGGGGGATAGGAATGCGGCAGTTATGCGATTGGGTTGTGTTCCTTCATAGACAGAAAAACAATATCGACAAGGATTATCTCTCTTCAATCATTGATTCCCTTTCATTGACCAAACCATGGAAAGTGTTTTCCAATATTGCCGTTGAACACTTGGGGCTCTCTGAAGAAGATATGCCATTTTATGATAGCTCTTTCCGAAAAGAGGGTGACGCTGTTTTGGACATTATCCTCGAGGAGGGTAATTTTGGTCACAGTGTCCATGGCATAAAGAGATCATCTTCCAACTATTACGTTCAAAAATTTCAGTCAATCGCACTCTACCTTCACCGAGATCCGAAGATAGCCGAGATTTTCCCGAATGAAACGAAAACACATATGGGTCAAGTTTTGCGGAGGGGCTTCCGCAAAATATGGCGTCATATTACGAAAGACTGACGATAAGTTTCCATAGCCGCCAGAAGTTGGACAATGACTGCCTCCCCGTCTTCATTGATCCATTTCTGTACGTTTTCCGTATGTTCGTGCAGTTATTCGCTAATACGGTAATTAGGCAACCACACCCCAAAATACAATCTTCTAAAGTCTTAAAAGAACGGACACACGGGAGAACATTGACCTGACGTGAAAGCCTCCGATCCCTTTTGTCCAGACACTATTGTTACCTTACCCCACCCCCACGGCTATTCGTAAGGGCATACCACTATCTTATTCATCTCTCTTTCCTTGTAAAGTATTCGTTCTCAATCGATCCCCTTTTCCATCAAAAAAACTCTTCTTTGCCGATAAATTTTCCTATTTTTGCCAAAAATGAGGTAGATAGACATATGATTTCAAGTGTAACGCTCTCCTCAAAATAGTTGTATTATGAAGAAAGTTATACATGCCGCAGACAGCTTAAAAGCAGCTTTCATCGACTTTGTACTCACCAAACCTCGACTCTTTCCTCGCCAAATTATCAAATAAATACAAGACAGTGCAGAAGCTGATGCAGCA
>DBWN01000199.1:4176-4331 GCA_002308935.1 Bacteroidales bacterium UBA1237
GCCGAATGTGCTGGAGCGCGACTTCGCAACTTCCGGTCCTAACCAGAAATGGACCACTGACGTCACGCAGGTCAACATCCATGACAAGAAGTTGTACTTGTCCCCTATACTGGACATGTACAATGGAGAGATAATCTCGTATTCGATATCCTACA
>DBWN01000199.1:4483-4627 GCA_002308935.1 Bacteroidales bacterium UBA1237
GGAGAACTTCTTTGGACTTATGAAGACGGAGTTGTTATATTTGCACGACTGGTCGTCTATAGAGGAGTTCGAAAAGGAGCTACGCTCCTACATCAGCTACTATAATCATGACCGCATAAAGTTGAGACTAAACGGAAAGAGTCC
>DBWN01000199.1:4653-8653 GCA_002308935.1 Bacteroidales bacterium UBA1237
TAATGTTAAACCGTCCAACTTTTGGGGGTCACATCATTCTCTCGGGACCTTTTTCTTTTGTATTTCATACAGCGTCACTATTCAACCGTCACAGACTTGGCAAGATTCCTTGGCTGATCCACGTTCCTTCCCTTGTTTGTCGCAATATAGTACGCGAGCAGCTGTAGAGGGATAATTGATACTATCGGCATCAGGCACTCTTCGGTAGAAGGGACTTCTATGCAATAGTCCGCTCTCTTCCTCAGTTGCGTGTCCCCTTCTGATATCACCGCTATGATTTTCCCTCCACGGGCTTTGATTTCCTCAATGTTGGACACCGTCTTTTCGTATGTGCGGTCAAGAGTCGCAATGACGACTGTAGGCATTTCGGCATCTATCAGCGCTATGGGGCCGTGCTTCATTTCTGCGGCAGGAAGACCTTCGGCATGGATATAGGAAATCTCCTTCAGCTTCAACGCTCCTTCAAGAGCTGTCGGGTAATTGTATCCCCTACCCAGATATATGAAATTGTGGGCATAGGTGAATATCTTCGAGAACTGCTCCAGCATGTCAGCGCATTCAAGGGATTTGCGCAGGGTATCGGGGAGATTGAGGATCGCACCCGCCACCTTATGGTACCTGTCATCTTCAATAGTCCCTCTCAACTTGCCAATGACAAGAGCGAGCATCGCCATGACGGTCACCTGTCCTGTGAAAGCCTTGGTTGACGCGACTCCTATTTCAGGACCGACATGGATATACGTTCCGGAATGAGTAGCCCTTGCTATAGAAGAACCGATCACGTTGCATATACCATATACGAATGCTCCGTTCTTCCTGGCTATCTCGACTGCGGCAAGCGTGTCAGCGGTTTCTCCGGACTGTGACACAGCAATGACCACATCATCCTTTCTGATGATAGGGTTACGGTATCTGAACTCAGATGCATACTCCACTTCCACAGGTATACGGCAAAGGGATTCGATAAGATGTTCCCCGATAAGCGAAGCATGCCAGGATGTTCCACAGGCGACGAATATAATCCTTCCTGCATTGAGGAACTTGTCCTGGTTGTCAAGCACACCGGAAAGGATCACTTCCTTTGTGTCGGGGTTGACTCTTCCCCTTATGCAGTCGACTATAGTATCGGGCTGCTCATGTATCTCCTTCAGCATGAAATGAGGATAACCTCCTTTTTCAAGCTGGGATATGGACATCTCAAGCTTCTGGATATCAACGTGGGAGAGTTCTCCTGACAGGTTCTTTATCTGCAGAGGCTTGCCTTTCTCGATAACGGCGACTTCACCGTCATTCAGGTACACGAAATCTTTCGTATAGTCGATAATGGAAGCCGCATCAGAGCTCAGAAAATACTCCCCGTCTCCGATACCGATAGCCATAGGAGAACTCTCTCTTGCGGCTATTATACGATTGTCCACTCCCTTTTCGATGATGGCGATAGCGTATGCTCCCACCACCTGACGGAGCGCCATCCTCACGGCTTCTTCCAAAGAACAGCCGTTCGTATCCTGAATGTATTCAATCAGATTGACAAGCACTTCGGAATCCGTGCTGCTCCTGAACTCATAACCATGAGACTTGAGAGCGTCTTTGAGGACACGGAAGTTTTCAATGATGCCGTTATGTATCAGAGCCAGCCTTCCGGAAGAAGAGAAATGGGGATGGGCGTTAGCATCGTTTGGTGCACCATGGGTCGCCCATCTGGTGTGTCCGATTCCGATGGTGCTTTCTGTGGCTTTGCCGCCAAGGAAGCGTTCAAGGTCATCGACCTTTCCTTTGCATTTGTAAAGTTGGATTTCGGCGCTCTCCGGTTCGATGAGAGCAACTCCTGCACTGTCATACCCTCTGTATTCCAGTCTGTGAAGTCCTTTGATGACGATGGGGCACGCCTGACGGTACCCGACATAACCTACGATTCCGCACATGGTATAAGTCCGTTTTGTGTTGTTGTCCTGACTGGGCCTTCTTTGATTAAAGGGGAATGGCCCAAAAAGCAAAAAACGGAAGACAAAGTGATGATACTTTGATTCTTCCGGGTTGCAAATGTATATAAAAGTTCGCAAAAAGCGGATTTCCCGAAAACAAATAATGCAATTAATGATTGTTTTTCCACAAGAGAGAAAAACTGACGTGAGTAGTTATTATGAATACGATTTACATCATTATGACGTAATTAATATAATTATTTCATTAGTTTTATTGCATTTTGACATAAAATAACTATATTTGAGCAAACATTTCCCCTATGGCACAAGTCTCCATGACAGTACGGATGGATTCCGAACTGAAAAAAGCCTTTGATTCCCTTTGCAACGAATTCGGCATGAGTTCGAATACGGCCATGAACGTATTCGCCAAAGCTGTCGTGCAGAGGGGAAGGATTCCTTTCGAGATAAAGGGAGACTCAGCCGCAAGAAGCGACGAGGAAAGGAAAACTGTCAAAAAGGCGGTTGAAAATGAAGATTGAGGAAGCGATGGTCTATGCCTTGGCCAATGCTAACAGGGGCATGAGGACAGAACAGCTGGCCGCTGTGATAAATGACAGGAAGCTTCATATCCGTAAGGACGGTAAACCTGTCACCGGAAAGCAAGTGTATGCGGTAGCGATGGCGCATCCCGAAATGTTCGTGAAAAGTGACGGCCTGATAAGGCTGATGATATAACACTCATTAATGACACTTTTAGCAGAATCCGATATGCGAAACGAGGAACTCGAGAAATGGTGGGCATCCCTGTCCATCTCCCAAAAAGAAAGGATCGCCCGAAAGGGTTTGAGCAAGACTTCTCCCGACGGGAGCGTCGATGAGTCTTTCGTACAGTATCCCGGCTGTTCCAGATGGTGGAGCAGCCTTGACGAAAAGACCAGGATACTCATTTACGGGCACTGCGTCGACACTCACGGATACCTCCTCAAAGAGTGGAACGATGCTGATCCGTACGGTGGAGACTAGTCCCTTCACGTCAACATCCAAGATACTGTGAGCACTTCCCCTCCAGGAAAGGGGGAAAGCCCTAGTGGAATCATATTCAAAACAAGAACCCATGAAAATTTGTGTAATCGGTGGCGCGAACATCGACATAACAGGCAAGGCCGCCTTCAAATTCATCTACGGTGACTCCAATCCAGGAACTGTCAGGCTCTCTCTGGGCGGAGTGGCAAGGAACATCGCCCACAATCTGACCCTGCTCGGAGACGAGGTCAACCTTCTCACAATCTTCGGAGGAGGAGAACTCGGACGCATAGTGAAAGACAGCTGTTCCTTGATAGGCATCAGCACTGAAGGATGCCAGACCTCCGGAGAAAACTCCTGCTTCGTCAGCCTGATTTCCTCCGATGGAGAAATGGTAGGCGGAGTGTCCGACATGAAGGCGATGACCGGCATGACCCCTGAATGGCTTATGGAAAGGGAGAAGGTGTTCAACAGCGCGGATGCCGTCGTCGCAGATGCGAATCTCTCCGCTGAAGCCCTTTCATATCTTATCGACAACTGCGTACCGCCCCTGTATCTGGATGCGGTATCCGGCATGAAATCCCAGAGGGTCAGAGAAGCCATCGAGGTCTCTTCTGGGCAGATCCATGCAATCAAGTGCAATGAGCTTGAAGCATCAGCCCTTTATGACAATGAGCGCATCGCCAGAAAATACGTCAGCCTCGGCAGCGAAGGAGTAAGAGTTGAAGAAGGACGTTCCGTCGTCACATTCCCTTCACTCCCCTGCATGGTGGTCAACACCACCGGAGCCGGTGACGCGCTTTTCGCAGGAATCATTCACTCCGGACCTGAAGCCGGAATCGAGGAAGCGGTGAACCTCGGCCTCCGTTGCGCAAAGATAACTGTCGAAAGCCCGGAGACAGTAAGCGACAAGATCAAGACCCTGAAAGAAGGATGACTATGAACAAATACCTTGACATCACTCCCGAAGTGGAACTGGCCCTCAAGGAAGGAAGACCGGTCGTAGCTTTGGAATCCACGATAATCTCCCACGGCATGCCCTATCCCCA
>DBWN01000199.1:8714-9511 GCA_002308935.1 Bacteroidales bacterium UBA1237
CCCTGCGACTATAGCGGTCATCGGAGGAAGACTCAAAGCGGGACTCTCAAAAAGGGAGATAGAATATCTCGGGAAAACAGGGACCGCCGTCACTAAGGCATCAAGAAGGGACCTCCCCGTACTTGTAGCCGAAGGACGGGACGGCGCNNACCACCGTCGCTACCACGATGATAATAGCCGCTCTGGCAGGAATACGCATTTTCGCTACAGGAGGAATCGGAGGAGTCCACCGTGGCGCTGAAGTGACAATGGACATTTCAGCCGACCTTGAGGAACTGGCAAGAACACCTGTAATGGTGATATGCGCAGGCGCCAAGTCGATCCTTGACCTTGGCCTCACCCTTGAATACCTTGAGACCAAAGGTGTCCCTGTTATCGGATACGGAACTGAGGAACTGCCTGCTTTCTATACGAGAAAGAGCGGATTCAAGGTTGATTACCGGCTGGACACACCAGAGGAACTCGCCCAAGTGTTCAAGGCCAAACTAGAAATGGGACTTGGAGGCGGTATGCTTGTGACCAACCCCATTCCCGAAGAGTATTCCATGGACCATGAGAGGATCAATGCTGCAATCGACCAGGCGATCGAGGACTCCCACAAATTGGGTATCCACGGCAAAGAGACAACGCCTTATCTGCTTGCCAGAATCAAGGACCTCACCGGAGGCGACTCCCTTGCTTCCAACATCCAGCTTGTGCTGAACAACGCAAGACTCGCCGCAAAGACCGCTGCAGCACTTTGCAAATGACGTTCAATAACAGGAACGACGGGACGAAAAGATGGAGGCCGGCCCATT
>DBWN01000229.1:0-10728 GCA_002308935.1 Bacteroidales bacterium UBA1237
TCTGTGATTGCCGTCAAACTTCCTGAAAGCCAGAAAACAGCAGCACAGTCAGGTGCAGTCCTTACTACGAGCGGCGGAGACTTCACTCTCGAGCAGCTCACCGATGGCGATATGCGCAATTCTTCCCTCCTTCCCGTGGATGAGAAGAACGGCTTTTCCTGGATCCAGTATGCTTTCCCCGAGCCTGTCACCATACACAGTATGTCAATCGTCGGTATAGCCGGAGGCGGATTCGGACAGCCTACAGGTCCTTCAGCCAACTGGCTTGAGTGCAGCAATGACGGGGTGAATTTCACAAAGGTTTGCGATGTCCGTGGCGGAAGCATGGCTCAGGCTACCCTTGCCGTTCCTGAAACTACTGCGAAGTATTTCCGTCTGCACGTGACCAATCCCCGTCCCCAGATGGGTGGCGGAATGTTTGGTATGGGTGGCGGAATGGGAAGAGGAATGGCTCCTCAAGCTCCTCGCGGGACTTCCATCGCTGAGTTCGAAGTCTTCCCTTACAGCCGTGTATACCGCTTCGAGGACAAGGCCGGTTTCTCAGCTGCAGGCAATCTGATGGCTATGCCCACTCCTTCTTCTGATGAAGTTTTCCCTCAGCCCGAGGATGTGATTGACATCACCGATTCCTTCAAGGACGGAAAATTGAGCTGGAATGCACCGGCAGGTAACTGGCGCATATACCGTTTCGGTTACTCTCTGACCGGAAAGCAGAACCATCCGGCACCTGTTGAAGCAACAGGTCTTGAAGTGGACAAACTTGATCCTGTCGCCTGGACCAAGTATTTCCATACATATTTCGATATGTACAAGAAGGCCGCGAATGGCCTTATGGGACAGCACGGAATCCAGTATGTGCTTACCGACAGTTATGAGGCGGAGAATGAGACCTGGACTCCTGCGATGTATGAAGAGTTCAAGACCCGCCGCGGTTATGATCTTACATCATGGATGCCGGTTCTCGCCGGAGAAATCATCGGTTCCCCTGAAAAGAGCGACGCCTTCCTTTTCGACTGGCGCGCCACCCTTGGTGACCTTATCTCTGACAACTATGCCCTTCTTTCTGAGATCGCGAAGAAGGACTACGGTATGATCGGAAGTTACGTTGAAGCCCACGAGGCAGGGCGTGCATTTGTCGGTGACGGTATGGACCTCAAGGCCAAGGCTGCAGTTCCTATGGGAGCCATGTGGACAGACGCTTCCTGGCTTCCTCATGGAGCGGACGGATCCATTGACCGCAGTGTATACCATGCAGATGACAAAGAGTCCGCTTCTGTTGCGCATATCTTCGGTGGAAACGTCGCTGCCGCGGAGTCCTTTACTGCAATGGGCGGCGGTGGAGCCGCTTACTCTTTCCACCCCGGAAACCTCAAGTTCCTCGCCGATATCGAACTTGCCAACGGTATCAACCGTTTCGTCATCCATGAGAGCGCAAGCCAGCCTGATGATGTCCATGTTCCCGGCTTGAGCCTCGGAGGTATCGGCCAGTGGTTCAACCGTCACGAGACCTGGGCTGAGATGGGAAAGGTCTGGGCTGATTACATGGCGCGCAGCTGCTTCATGCTGCAGTCGGGATTGAATGTGGCTGATGTCCTTTGGTATTATGGAGAGGACTCCTGCGTTTCTACCGAGTTCGGTCATAAGTCCTTCACCGTTCCGACAGGTTATCAGTGGGATTACGTGAGCCCCAATATTCTTATGAAGAACATTACCGCCAAGAACGGTGTGATGGTCGCTCCCGGTGGAGTCACCTACAAGGTCCTCTATATGGACCGTAACGTGGATTACATGTCAGTACCTGTTCTCCGTCAGTTGGCCAACTTCGCGAAGGCTGGCGTCTGGATCGGTGGCGTCAAGCCGAAATATCCTGCTTCTTTGGCTGATGACAAGGCTGAGTTCGATTCTCTGGTAAAGGAAATCTGGGGAAGCGGACGCTCCAACGTCGTTGAATGCGGAAGCCTTGCCGAGCTCCTGAACGCAGCCTCTATCCAGCCTGATGTCAAGTTCACGGATGACATGAAGTATCTGCACCGCAGCCTTCCTACGGCGGAAGTATACTGGATCAACAAGCCTTCCATGGATTACAAGAAGGTGTCCGTGAGCTTCCGTACTTCTGGGCTCAAACCTCAGGTATGGCATCCTGATACCGGCGTCATTGAAGACGTTACTTATCGCACAGAAGGTGACCGTACAGTCGTAGAACTCAATATGGTACCGGATGACGCCGTCTTCGTAGTGTTCAATGGAAAGGGTGCAGCTGAGCAGACTCTTGCTGCGACTTCAGAGAGCAGCCTTTTGACTGTCGAAGGCCCTTGGAACGTCACCTTCCAGGAGAGAAGGGGAGCCCCTGCAGGCGCTACTTTCGAGACCCTGTGCTCATATACTGACTTTGATGAGCCCGGAATCAAGTACTTCTCCGGAATCGCTACCTATAAGAACACCCTCAAGGCTCCTGCAGTGTCAGGAAAAGCTATCCTTGACCTTGGAAATGTCCAGAACCTTGCCGAGGTGTATGTCAACGGACAGTTCTGCGGCTATGCTTGGAAAGAACCCTATAGGGTTGATGTCACTTCTGCTCTGAAGGAAGGCGACAACGCTCTCGAAATCCGTGTGGCCAACACTTGGCCGAACCGTCTGATCGGAGACCAGCAGCCCGGCGTGACCCCTGTCACTTATACGGATTCCCGTCCTTACCGTGCAGGTGATCCGCTTCGTCCGGGTGGACTGATGGGACCTGTAAAACTCGTGTCCGTACAATAGTTGTCGGGTATACACGCTCTATAGTTGCGCCTTTCCTGATCCGGGAGAGGCGCATTCTTGTGAAGATATCTTGATTATGACAAATAACTTGAAGAATTTGCTATATCGGAATCATCAGTTATCGCTATTTTTGCATAAGACAAGAATAACACAAAACAAAAACAATATCACCATGAAAAGAATTCTTACAATTGCAATGGCAGTAGCATGTTCGCTTACTGTCGCATTCGCGCAGCCCGGTGGACGTGAGGAAGGCCAGAATGTCCCCGGAGCAGGACGTCGTTGGGTCCCCGAACCGGATCCGGAGTACATCATCTATTCATCTCGTGCCAACATGCCTTTCGGCGCCGGCGCAACGAATTTCGACGGCCGTTCGCACAACAACTCCCCGACCTTCTTCATTTATCCTGACGGAAAATTGACCAAAGAGGCGGCGGAGTCTCTCGTCGCTTCCCTCGGAATGCAGAAGGTGATGGACGAGAACTTCGCAACCGTCTATGTCATCAATCCTCAGGGCGCCAAATTCGCCCCCGCTGATTTCGATGCCTTCGTAGCCACTTTCAACAGGGCAAGAAGCGGTAACCTCAAAGTGATGGGATTCGGTGCCGGAGCAACCTTCGTGAACCAGGTCATTGCTCCCCAGGCAGCAGGACATATAGCAGGTATCGCTACTGTCGATGGACAGCCCGCAAAACTTCCCAAGAATGTTGTTTCCGCAGGTGTTCCAGCATACGTTTCAGGAAAGACTGCCGCCAAGGTCGCCAAGAATTACGAGGCTTACAATGCTGCCCACGCTGACGAGCCGCTACTCAAGGTGGTTGTGTCAAGCAAGACCGCTCCGGGAGATGTCTTCGCCGAGGCTTGGGACAAAGTGTTCTCAAAGAACTTCCGCTACAATAACTACAACCACACCCATTATGAGGGTGCGCAGTACGGCCAGTACGGCTCTTATGAACTTGAGCCCTATGCCGATTGGGATGCACACAATATCAAACGCATCAAGGTTGAGCAGCCTGTCGGTGGCGGTATGATGAGGCCTCAGGGGCAGCCTGGCCAGCAGGCTCAGCAGAATGTTCCCAAGCAGCTCTGGTACGAATACTGGCCTGTGGAACTTATGGAAGGCGCACCCGCGCAGAGCGTTCCCGTCATGGTCCTTCTCCACGGAAACGCCAACGATCCCCGTACTCAGGCTGAGACTTCTGGTTTCCTTGAGGTCCAGGCCAAGGAGCGCTTCTTCATGGTCGAGATGGAGTGGCAGGGCTCTGCTTCCTATCAGGCAATGGGCCTTGATGGAATCGAGTCCACTCTGTACACACTCTTCAACAAATATCCTCAGCTTGATCCTTCAAGAGTTTACGCTGAAGGCCTTTCTGCCGGTTCAATGACTTCTACCCAGCTCGGTATAAAGAAATCTTATGTTTTCACTGCAGTAGGCGGACATTCAGGCGGTGCTTTCGGAAACCGTAACGGTGGAGCAAGCCCGTTCGGCAATTTCAATACACTGTGGAATGACGCTGCCCAGAAGAGAGGCGCTGTCGAGGTCCCTTATTGCTCCGTGTTCGGAACAAAGGACACCACAGTCCCTTACATGACTCATGACAACTGGCAGGGCAACAGCTACCTCAATGCCTGGAATCTTTATGAGCTCATGAACGGCCTTACCGTGAATGACAAGATGGACTGGAGCATCGATCCCGTCTTCGGACAGAGCCTCCGTGACCGCGAGACCATAGTTACCAACAAGGGTGACGGAATCGTGATTGAGACCGGTCAGCTGTATAAGGGCAACGTTCCTCTGATCAGGATGGTCGCTGTCATCAATTACGGCCACTGGAACTTCATGCCTACGGCCCAGATCATGTGGGACTTCTTCAAACAGTACAGGCGCGATCCTGAGACCAAGAAACTTATCTACCTCGGGAAGTAGCATCCGGAACTGATTTGCCACTTGAGTTCAGTGGGTGACCCTCCGGCCACCCACTGAACATTTGAAGGAACACAACTAAGTAATAATTATCATGAAAAAGGTTATCGCTTTCCTTGGTGTTCTCCCTATGCTGGTGATGGCATCATGCTCGGGAGACAACAAATCGGTCAAGGAACTTTCGGAGGGTTGGGATAACCCTCCGCAGTCAGCACGTACCAGGGTCTGGTGGCACTGGATGAACGGTAACATCACCAAAGAGGGTATCAAGAAGGATCTTGAATGGATGGACCGCATAGGTTTGGGCGGATTCCAGAACTTTGATGCCGCATCCGGAACGCCTACCATAGTAAAGGACAGACTGGTGTATATGCACGATGGCTGGAAAGATGCTTTCGCATACGCAGCTAAAGTGGCTGATTCCCTTGGACTTGAGTTCGCGATAGCCAGCGCTCCCGGATGGTCATCGACCGGAGGTCCGTGGGTGGAGCCGAAAGATGCCATGAAAAAACTTGTCTGGAGGACAATGACTGTTGAAGGAGGGAAGAGCATCAATGCCGCACTCCCTGCCCCTTACACTAAAGTCGGAGCTTTCCAGAACGGAAGTGCAGCAGGAAGAGGAAGTGCGGCCCAGATTGATGAATATTATGAGGATATTGCTGTCCTTGCCGTGAAAATGCCTCAAGGCAGGAAGACTGCTGCCGAGCTTGGGGCGAAGGTCTCGTCAAGTGGAGGCTCTTTCACACTTGACCAGCTGACGGACGGGGACATCACCAACAGTTCTCTTCTCCCGGCTGATACCAGGAAAGGATATTCCTGGATAATGTACGAATATCCTCAGAGTGTGACCGTAAAGTCCGTTACGCTTGTTGACGGCTCTACCGGAGGGTTCGGAGGCAGGGCGGCCAACACCGTGCTTGAATCCAGCGAAGACGGGAAGAATTTCAAGAAAGTGGCTTCTCTTGCCGCAGGCGGTGTCGCCCAAAGGACCGTTTCCGTACCGGCCACTACGGCGAAATTTTTCCGGGTGACGTACAGGAATGCGGCTCCTGCTGCCGGTGGACCATTCGGAATGCCTGCACAAAGGGGACCTCAAGGCACTTCGATAGCGGAGCTTGACCTCCATACTTACACAATGGTCAACCGTTTCGAAGACAAGGCGGGTTTCTCTGCCCTTTCCGGAATGACAGATCTTCCTACCCCCTATGACGGCAGTGAAGCTTTCCCCTCAATCGAAGAGGTCGTGGATATCACCGGGAACATGACTGCCGGTGGGATGATAAACTGGAATGCTCCGGCAGGGGAGTGGAAGATATACCGATTCGGATTCTCCCTTACAGGCAAGCAGAACCATCCGGCCCCTGCTGAAGCCACAGGTCTTGAAGTGGACAAGCTTGATCCCCTCGCCTGGACGGCATATTTCAGAAAATACTTTGACATGTATAAGGACGCGTCAGACGGTCTGATGGGCTCAAGAGGTGTACAGTATGTTCTGACCGACAGCTACGAGGCGGAGAATGAGACTTGGACACCTGCAATGCGTGAGGAGTTCAAAGCCAGAAGGGGATATGACATGATTACCTGGATGCCGGTCATCGCCGGAGAAGTCATCGGTTCCCCCGAGCAGAGCGACGCTTTCCTATGGGACTACAGAGCTACAATAGGAGAACTCATCTCGTCGAACTATGACCTTCTTTCCAGGATCGCCATTGATGAATACGGCATGAAAGGGCGTTATACGGAGTCCCATGAGGGCGGTCGGGCTTACGTTGGGGACGGTATGGACCTTAAGCGTACTGCTGAGGTGCCTATGTCGGCAATGTGGGTGACAGCTTCATGGCTTCCTACTCTCCCTTCGGGTGAACCGGACAGGAGCATGTACAATGCAGATGACAGGGAATCCGCTTCAGTCGCCCATATTTATGGCCAGAATGTGGCGGCAGCCGAATCGATGACAGCTCCCGGGCAGGGAGGCCTGGCGTATTCATACTGCCCTGAGAATCTCAAGTTCATAGCGGATATCGAGCTTTCAAACGGTATCAACCGTTTCGTCATACATGAGAGCGCCCATCAACCTTCGGATGAGCACGTTCCGGGACTCAGTCTCGGAGGAATCGGGCAATGGTTCAACCGTCATGATACATGGGCGGAAATGGCAGGAGTGTGGGTGGATTACATGTCACGCAGTTCATTCGCGCTGCAGTGGGGAAAGAACGTGGCTGACATCCTCTATTATTACGGAGAGGACAGTAACGTCACTTCTCTGTTCGGCAATACTCCGCCCCAGATTCCGTCGGGATATCAATGGGATTACTGCAGCCCCCATGCCCTTATGAACGCAATCTCAGTAAAAGATGGCAGGATTGTCTCACAGGGAGGGACTTCATATAAGGTCATATGGATGGACAGGAACATGGACTACGTTTCCATTCCAGTACTTCGCAAGATCCTTTCATTGGCGGAAAGCGGGGCGATGATAGGAGGAGTAAGGCCGACTCACCGGGCCTCTCTTGCTGATGATCAGGGAGAATGGTCGGATCTCGTTTCCAAGATATGGGGCTCGGGACGCCCTAACGTGAAAGAGAATATCAGTCTGCAGGAATTGCTTAAGGCAGCGTCCGTCGAACCGGACGCGATCGTTTCCGATGGCATGAGGTTCCTTCACAGGACAGCCAAGGGCGCTGAGGTTTACTGGGTCAACAAACCATCACATGATTATGTGACAACAACATTGTCATTCCGTACTTCCGGAATGAAACCTCAGGTCTGGCATCCTGATACAGGGGTAAAAGAGGATGTTTCATATAAAGTTGAGAACGGCCGGACTCTCGTAACTGTTGAAATGGTCCCAGATGACGCCCTTTTCATCGTGTTCTCAGGCAAAGGTGATGGTGAGCATATTGTTCCCAAGGCCGACCAGCAAGTCCTTCTCACAGTGACTTCTCCTTGGACGGTGAAGTTCCAGGAGAAAAGGGGAGCACCGTCTGAGCCGGTGGTTTTCCCGCAACTGTCCTCCTATACGCAGAGCGAAGTGTTCGGGATCAAATATTTTTCGGGAGTGGCGACATATTCAAATACCCTGGATATTTCCTCTCCTTCAGGTAAGTACTTCATTGATCTTGGTGGAGTCAAGAACATTGCTGAAGTTTACGTCAACGGGAAGTATTGCGGAACCGCATGGAAGGAACCATTCAGAGTCGATGTGTCTTCTGCTCTCAAAGAAGGAGAAAACCTTCTTGAGGTCAAGGTAGCCAACGTGTGGCCAAATCGCCTTATCGGGGACCAGCAACCGGACTGCCCTCAGAAGGTCACTTTCACGGATTCCAGAGCGTACAGAGCCGAAGATCCTCTCCGTCCGGCGGGACTGCTCGGACCAGTGAAACTTATTGCCCAATAATCCGTTTCTGACTCGTATTGTGCAGATTTCAACATGTTTTTGAAGATTCTGTTAAACTGAAAATTCAAAAATGAACAAAATGATAAATTGTTTGAATATTTTGATAAAAGCAATTATGAGTTAGTCAGTACCTTTGCACTTGGAAACGGATGAGTGCCGTGAGGCTGAACTTCCTTCCTGTCACCGTTCTAAAGTGGCATAATAAGGTTGGTTAATAATAATTGGTTTGGTTTTAAGAATACCGCTTCTTCCAATGGAGGCGGTTTTCTTATTATATGCTGTTTCCATAAAGTTTGCAGATAGTGCAATGTCAAATGAAGATATCGGCAAATGAAAAAATATTGTTTGGACTACATTTGCAATGGGCACTGAAGACAGTCGCATCTGTTTTCAAAAGCTGTCCTGTGTTTTCCATTGCAATCCGAACATAGCAAATGAAGGCAATCAGAATATTGACGATGACGCTGTTGATGCTTGCGGGCATTTTCTGCAAAGCGCAGGATCCCCGCGATGGCAACATGCGTTATTTTGAACCGGTTCTTGACGGAGAAGTAGTATATCGGGGGCCTGATGTCGTATTCCGTAAACTTTCGGAAGGTACATGGATGGGATCAGGACATGTCATAGCCTCTGAAACGCTGTATCTCATTGAAGGGAAAACTCGTGCTCTTCTCATTGATACAGGTGCCAAGATTGCAGGACTTGACAAGATTATAAGGAGCATCACCGACAAACCTGTGACCGTGGTCCTGACGCATGCGCACTCGGATCATTCGGGGAACGTGGGTTGTTTCCCTCAGGTTTGGATCAACCCCTCTGAAATCTCCGTACGCTCCAATGCCGTCAGCGGTTATGAAGGTCAGGTTTCTTTTCTTTCTGACGGACAGAAGATCGATTTGGGCGGGCGCACTATCGAGGTGTTTTTTGCACCTGGTCACACCCAAGGCTCAACCATATTTCTGGACTCGTCCCGAAGGATTGGGTTCAGTGGGAGTTCTTTCGGCAGCGGCAATCTTAATCTTTTGACTGATTTTTCCACTTTCTTGAAGACATGTGATTCCGTACTGTCGGTCCTCAAAAAGCGAAAAATAAGGATTCTCTACCCTGGACATTATTACGGAGACAATCCGGATACTCCGGAAAGGATAAAAGAAATGCGTTCTTTGGCAAAGGACATTCTTTCCGGGGATGTTACAGGAGTCCCTAATACAGGTGGTTCGTTCGGTCTTGACACCAGAGCTGCGAGGAACGGTTTCAGGATAAATTATTCTTCCCGTTCTTTAAAGTAATCCTGCTCAAAAAAGATTTTTTGCATATGGTTTCAGCGGAATATATTTGCTATATTTGCGAACACGGAAATATAGCAAATGACGTTTACTGGACGGGACCTTCTTTTACAACGATGCTGACGCTTTATTGGCGCCAAGTGTCGTTTTTTGTTGAGTCTCCTTTCAGTATCATTGCCAAGCACTCATTTTCAAACACACACATAACAAACAAATCAATCAATGAAGAAGATCATGCTTCTCGCAGCCGCAGCTCTTTTCTGCTCCGCTGCTTTCGCACAGCCTCAACTTCGTCCTGACAACATTGAAGAAGTCATCAAGGCGATGACTCTCCAGGAGAAGGTAACCCTTCTTGTCGGAGGAAGCCGTGCAGTCAACATTGACGGTGTCCCTACCGGAACAACTGACCTCGTACCCGGTGCAGCCGGTGTTACCCGTGCGGTTCCCCGTCTTGGTATCCCTCAGACTGTTCTTGCCGACGGTCCTGCCGGACTCCGTATCACCCCTGTCCGCCAGGGTGACAACAGCAAGACTTATTATTGTACTGGTTTCCCTGTAGGAACTCTCCTTGCGAGCTCATGGGATCTGAACCTTGTCCAGGAAGTGACCACCGCTATGGGTAATGAGGTTCTCGAGTACGGTGTGGACGTGCTCCTCGCTCCCGGTGTGAACATTCACCGTAACCCTCTTTGCGGCCGTAACTTCGAGTACTTCTCAGAGGATCCCGTCCTCTCAGGAAACATGGCAGCCGCTTACATCAAGGGTGTCCAGAGCAATGGTGTCGGAACTTCCATCAAGCACTACGCCACCAACAACCAGGAAACCAACCGTAATGAGGCCGAGTCACGCGTAAGCCAGAGAGCTCTCCGTGAGATCTACCTCAAGAACTTCGAGATTGCTATCAAGGACGCTGATCCTTGGACAGTGATGTCTTCTTACAACAAGCTCAACGGTGACTACACCCAGCAGAGCGAAGGCCTCCTCACCACCGTTCTCCGTGATGAGTGGGGTTACAAGGGCATCGTCATGACAGACTGGGGCGCTAAGGCAGGTACTGTCAAGTCCGCAAAGTCAGGTAATGACCTGATGGAACCCGGTAACCAGACTGAAATGGAGAGGCTCATCGCAGCTGCTCAGGACGGAAGCATCTCAATGGCTGAGATTGACCGCAACGTCCGCAACATGCTCAACTACATCGTCCGCACTCCTCGTTTCAAGGGCTACAAGTTCTCCAACACTCCTGACCTCAAGGCTCATGCTCAGGTTGCCCGCAAGGCTGCCGGTGAGGCTATGGTCCTCCTCCGCAATGAGAACGCCGCTCTCCCTCTCAAGGGTAACGAGAAAGTCGCTCTCTATGGTAT
>DBWN01000229.1:10896-19214 GCA_002308935.1 Bacteroidales bacterium UBA1237
TTCTTCGGATTCGGAAGCAGCAAGCAGGCCGAGGTCGCAATCCCTACAACGGCCATTACCACTGAAGCTAACGCCAATGACCTCGCAATCATCTGCATCGGCCGTAACGCCGGTGAGGGTGCTGACCGTAAGATGATGGATGACTTCGAGCTCACTTCCATCGAGCGTGAACTCATCCAGAATGTCAGCACAGCATTCCATGCTCAGGGCAAGAAGGTCGTTGTTGTCCTCAACATCGGAGGTGTTATCGAGACCAACTCATGGAAGTACCTCGTTGACGCTATCCTTCTTCCTTGGTCTCCTGGCCAGGAGGGTGCGAACGCCATCGGTGATGTCCTTGTAGGAAAGGTCAATCCTTCCGGTAAGCTCCCTATGACTTTCCCGATCAATTTCATGGATCATCCGTCATCAGCCAACTTCCCTTACAATTATACCCGTCCTGCCAATAACATGGGTATGATGGGATTCGGTGGCAACCAGAACGCCCAGCGTCAGCTCCAGAAGGACGTTGACTATGTCGAGTACGAAGAGGGAATCTATGTCGGCTACAGGTATTTCACAACAGCCGGTGTACAGGTTTCTTATCCTTTCGGATTCGGTCTTAGCTACACAACCTTCTCTTATAGCAAGCCCGTCGTCAAGGCTACCGCCAATGGTTTCGAGGCCACTGTCACCGTCACCAACACCGGTAAGGTTGCTGGTAAAGAGGTCGTAGAGCTTTATGTTAGCGCTCCTGCAGGCGGTCTTGACAAGCCCGCATGCGAGCTCAAGAGCTTCGCCAAGACAAGGGAACTCCGTCCCGGAGAGAGCCAGACCCTCACAATGAAGGTCACCAACTATGACATCGCTTCCTTCAACGAGGCTACCTCTTCTTGGGAGGCTCCGGCAGGCAACTACAATGTCTACTTCGCCGCCAGCGTAGCTGATGTCCGTGCCTCAGCTGTATATGCTCTCAAGAAAGCACAGGCTTGGAAGATGCATGACACCCTCGCTCCTACGAATCCCGTAAATGAAATCAAAGTGACCAGGAAGTAATTCCGGTTCTTTTGAAAGAGATCATTTCTGAGCGGCCGCTTCGGCCGCTCTTTTTTATTCGCCGTTGCGTGTTGCATTTTCCAAGGAGTCAAAAAATGAATGCTGAAGTCAAGTGACCAGAAGTGTTTTAATCCTGTCAATGTCCATATTTACAATGTTTTATGTTGTCTCATATGATTGAAGGCGTGGAAAATGCCATTTGGTTGTTTTTGTCAAAAAGTGAAGTATTAAGATTATTTTTCAAAATAGGAGTAACGTTTTAATACGTAATTTTGCATCGGAAACGATAAGTTTCCCGAATCGGAAATGAAAAAACTGTAAAAGCAGTCACATAAACACACACACTAAACATGGTATATGGCCCGACGTGAGTCGGGCCATATGTCGTAATTAAAAAACTCAGTCGCCGAATACCGCTCCTTTTAACATGGCTTTATGATGCATTTCAAAACTGATTTTCGGAAAGTTCATTTAAAATCAAAAGTGAAAATCTTTACATTATTGACCTCGTCTGGACTGCCTTCAAAGGGAATGAAATATAACCTTAATTATTTATAATGCGTATGCGTAGAGCTGTGTTTCGGGGTCAAGTGAAAAGTGTTTTTTCAATTGTATCAAAAAACAAAGTCTTATTGCCATATTATGTAATTGAGCAAGGGGCATTATAGTTATCTTTGCAAACGTACAAATAGCATTTTGGAATAAGGTATACCTCATAAAACTGAAACCACATGGCAACAAAACACAATTTTCTGGCATTTGACTGCGGTGCAACCAGCGGACGCGCTGTTCTGGCCACTTTTGAGGCCGGCAAGTTCGAGATGAAGGAAGTCTATCGCTTCCCCAATCAGATTCTTGAAGTAGGCGGCAAATTCTACTGGAATGTTTACTCGATTTATGAGCATTTCAAGAAATGTCTTGCTGAGCTCGGCAAGGAAGGAGTCAAAATCGAATCCATCGGAATTGACACCTGGGGCGTTGACTTCGGCTGCTTGGCTGAGGACGGCACCCTACTCGGACTTCCCAGGGCATACCGCGATCCTTATACAGAGGGCGTGCCTGAGAAAGTGTTCAAGACCATCACTCGTGAAGACCTTTACGGTGTCACCGGAATCCAGATTATGGATTTCAACACCATTTTCCAGCTTTATGCACAGAAGGAGGAAGGCTTTGAGCCACTCAAGCATGCAAAGGAAATCCTTTTCATGCCTGACCTTCTCTCTTATTTCCTGACCGGCAACCGTGTTTGCGAGTATACCGACGCATCCACTTCCGGTCTTATGAACCAGAATTCACGTCAGTTCGAGAAATCTCTTCTTGAGCGCCTCGGAATCAACAGCAAAATTCTCCGTCCTATCGTACAGCCCGGTACCATCGTCGGAAATCTCCGTAAGGTGATTGCTGACGAGACCGGAATAGGTGAGGTCCCCGTTATTGCCATCGCCGGACACGATACCGCTTCCGCTATCGCCGCCGTTCCTGCAGAGAACGAGAATTTCGCATACCTCTCCAGCGGAACATGGTCACTTATGGGTATCGAGACCCCCGCACCCATCATCTCCGATGATTCCTGCAAACTCAATTTCACCAACGAGGGCGGAATTGAGGGTACCACCAGATTCCTCAAGAACATCACCGGAATGTGGCTTCTTGAGCAGTGCCGCAAAGTATGGGCTGCTGAAGGACGTACTTACAACTACGCCCAGATTGAGGCTATGGCACGTGAAGCTATCGACTTCCCTTCTACAGTCAATCCCGATGATCCCCGTTTCGCCAATCCTGAGAACATGGTTCTCGCCATCGAGAGCTATCTTCTCCAGACGAACCAGAAGCTTCCCAAGACTGACGGCGAATTCATCAGCTGCATCTACCACAGCCTCGCCAAGAGGTACAAAGAAGTTCTTGACATGCTTCAGAGCTTCGCTCCTTTCAAGATCGAGAAGCTTCATGTCATAGGCGGCGGTTCAGCCAACAAGACCATGAGCCAGCTCACAGCGGATTCGATCGGCATTCCGGTCGTTGCAGGACCTACCGAGGCTACCGCTATCGGAAATGTCATGCTCCAGGCCCAGGCCCTCGGTCTCGTTGATGACCGTTGGGACATGAGGAGGACCATCGCCAAGGCTTTCGAGGTGCAGACCTACTATCCTTCGAAATAATTCCAAACAACACAAGTGATAAATAATAACAACAAAAACACAAGACAAATATGAACGAGAATCTTATTCTTAAAGCTTACGAAGTAGCGAAAGAGCGCTACGCAGCCGTTGGTGTAGATACCGACAAGGTCGTCGAGAAACTCGAGAAGACCCCGATCTCCCTCCATTGCTGGCAGACCGATGACGTCATGGGTTTCGAAAACACCGATGCTCTCTCAGGCGGTATCCAGACAACCGGTAACTATCCCGGACGTGCTCGCAATATCGATGAGGTAAGGCAGGATGTCCTTTTCGCAAAGAGCCTCCTCGGCGGAACACAGCGTCTCAACCTTCACGAGATCTATGGTGATTTCCAGGGCAAGAAGGTTGACCGTGACGAAGTAGGTGTCGAGCACTTCCAGAGCTGGATTGACTGGGCAAAGGACAACAAGATGTGCCTTGACTTCAACTCCACTTCATTCTCTCATCCCAAGAGCGGTGACCTTTCACTTTCCAACCCCGATCCCGCAATCCGCGAGTTCTGGATCGAGCACACAAAACGTTGCCGCCGTATCGCTGACGCTATGGGTAAGGCACAGGGTGACCCTTGTATCATGAACATCTGGGTACATGATGGTTCCAAGGATATGCCTGTTCGCCGTAAATACTATCGTGAGCTCCTTGCACAGTCTCTTGACGAGATCATGAAGGAAGAACTCCCTGACATGAAGGCTTGCTTTGAGGCTAAGCTCTTCGGTATCGGTCTTGAGAGCTACACCGTCGGTTCACATGATTTCTATACGGCCTACTGTGCTACCCGCAAGTACATCTACACTCTCGATACCGGTCACTACGAGCAGACTGAGAATGTCTCTGATTTCGTGTCTACTCTCCTTATGTACGTTCCTGAGCTCATGCTTCACGTCAGCCGTCCTGTCCGTTGGGACTCTGACCACGTGACTATCATGAACGACCAGACTCTTGATCTGTTCAAGGAACTCGTACGCAACGACGGTTTCGACCGTGCTCATGTCGGTCTTGACTACTTTGACGCTTCCATCAACCGTATCGGCGCATATGTCATCGGTACCCGCGCTACCCAGAAGTGCATCCTTCAGGCTCTCCTCGAACCCCTCGCCCTTCTCCGCAAGTACGAGGACAACGGAGAGTACTTCCAGAGGCTCGCACTCATGGAGGAAGCCAAGAGCCTTCCTTTCGGCGCAGTGTACGATTACTTCAACCTCAAGAACGGCGTTCCTGTGGGTGAGGAGTTCATCCCTTGCATCGAGAAGTACGAGAAGGAAGTCACCTCCAAGAGGTAATTCTGAAATAGACAATATGGCCCCGAAAGGGGCCTTTTACACAAAAAAACGAACAAACTTAATATTCCTGACAAATGAATCTGATAATCGGACTCCTCATTATAGCGATCGGCGCTTTCTGCCAGTCGTCCAGCTATGTCCCCATCAACAAGATCAAGGAATGGAGCTGGGAAAGCTACTGGATCGTCCAGGGCGTTTTCGCATGGCTCATCTTCCCTCTGATCGGAGCATTGTTGGCCGTTCCTTCAGGACATTCTCTTGGTGAATTGTTCTCAAGCGCACCTTCATTCAACCTGTGGATGACAATCTTCTTTGGAGTCCTTTGGGGAATAGGAGGTTTGACATTCGGTCTTTCGATGCGTTACCTGGGTGTCGCATTGGGACAGAGCATCGCTCTTGGAACCTGTTCTGGTTTGGGTACCATCATGGGCCCCGTCCTTCTGAACATCTTCTTCCCTGAGCTCAACGCTCTCCAGTCTCTCACCTGGGCCGTCATCATCGGTGTTGTCGTGATGCTTTTGGGTATCGCCATCATCGGAGTCGCCGGAGGAATGAAAGCCGCTTCCCTTCCTGAGGAGGAGAAAAAGAAGGCCGTCAAGGACTTCAACTTCTCCAAGGGTCTTGCGATCGCCCTTCTGGCCGGTTTCATGAGCGGATGTTTCAATGTGGGCCTCGAGTTCGGAAAGGAGATCAACTTCGCTGAGACTCCCGACATCTTCAAGACCCTCCCTGCTACATTCCTTGTGACCATCGGAGGTTTCATCACTAATGCTATCTACTGCTTCTGGCAGAACACCAAGAACAAGACTTGGGGTGATTACAAGAAGGGTAACGTATGGGGCAACAACCTCATTTTCTGTGCTTTGGCAGGTCTTCTGTGGTACAGCCAGTTCTTCGGACTGAGCCTCGGAAAGGGCTTCCTTACCGACTTCCCCGTGCTCATCACCTTCAGCTGGTGCATACTCATGGCACTCAATGTTACCTTCTCAAACGTATGGGGTATCATTTTAAAGGAGTGGAAAGGCTGTTCTGGCAAGACTATTGCAGTGTTAATCTGCGGACTTGCAGTCCTTATTTTCAGTACATTCTTACCGCAATTGATTTAATGAAAAGATCAGTTTTACTCATTTTGCCGCTGGTCATCCTTGCTGCCGGCTGTAACACAAAGCAGGTCAGCAAGAACGAGATAGACCGCCAGGCTCTTGTCGGGAGGCACAATCCCCACGTGACAGCAATCGACTCGCTTTCGGCGCTCTCCGTCGGAAACGGGACATTCATGTTCACGGCAGACATCACCGGCCTCCAGTCGTTCACAGAACAATACGCAGGAGGCATTCCTCTCAATACCGAAGCCGACTGGGGATGGCACAGCTTCTCCAACGTGCTCAATCTCAAACCCGAGCAGGCACTTGGTGCCGACGGATATCCGGCAATCGGCAAGGTGGATGCGACCGCCGGAGCGGCGATCGACTACTTCACCCTGAACGACCACCGCATCAATCTCGGTTCCATAGGTTTCGAGGATTTCTCGATGGATGCCGTCAGCGACCCGGACCAGACTCTCGACCTCTACACCGGCGTCCTCACCTCCACCTTCAAGTACAACGGCAAGCCCGTCAAGGTCGTCACCTCCTGTGACCCCGTACTGGACATGGTGGCATTCTCGATTTCCAACGAGGACCTGCTTCCGGTGATGCTCAGCCTCCCCTACACGAATCTCAGCGTGAACGGTGACCCGTCCTACTGGGAGTATGTCAGGACCCACGATTCCGAACTCAGGTCCGAAGGCAACTGCGCAGTCATCAAGGTCAAGATGAACACGACCCGCTACTATGTGAAGCTCAACCTGGAGAACGCCTACTTCCGCCAGCCGGCAAGGAACCGTTATGAAATCGTTCCTACCGCAAGCGACTGGGGCTTCACCGCAGAATTCACCCGCGAGTACAAGGCTCCGGCCGAGGAGGCGCTCGTCGCTTCTTCAAGGGCCGCCACCGAGAAGTGGTGGAAAGAGTGGTGGGAGCAGGAAGGCGCTGTCGACTTCAGCGGAAGCACCGATCCGCGCGCAGCGGAACTCGAGCGCCGCGTCGTCCTCAGCCAGTACCTCACCGCCATCCAGTGCTCCGGCCTCGTGCCGCCTCAGAGCACCGGCCTTACCGGAAGGTCCAACTTCGGCAAGATCGAGGCGGACAACGTATGGTGGCAGACCGCCCATTTCGCATTCTGGGGCCATCCGGAGCAGCTTAAGAGCACCCTCACCTGGTACAACAAGTCCTATGACAACGCGCTCGCAAGGGCAAAGGCACGCGGATATCTCGGTGCCTGCTGGCCCTGGCTTGCCGGTTCTGAAGGTGTGGAAGTCCCGTTCAACGTGAACGCCCATGCCGTCAGCCATCAGCCGCAGCTCATATACCTTGTACATCTTCTCGACAGGGCGGGCGTTGACGTAAGCGACTACGAGGAACTCGTGAAGGCCACCGGACAGTATATGGTGGATTTCGCGGAATATGACGAAAAGACCAAGGCATTTAACATCTCCGGTGTCCCCATGCAGGGAAAGCAGGAGACGGTGGCCCTGAATCCTTCATTCGAACTCGCATACTGGTACTACTGCATCAGGCTGCTTGAGGAGCAGGGCTGGCGCTTCCGCCAGGTCGCAGTCACCAACCAGAGCCTGAAGAGCATCGACGGCATCTACACCAGCGCAGAAAAGGGCGGCAACACCTCCACTGAGGGCCATCCCGCAGTTCTCGGAGCGCTCGGCATGCTGCCCGGCTCTTCCCTCGTGGATACCACCGTGATGCACGAGACCCTGAACTGGATGCTCGACAACTGGTCCTGGGAGACCGCAAGCGGACAGGACTATGCAATGGCCGCCATGACCGCGACCCGTCTCGGTGCACCCGAGAAGGCACTCGAAGCATTGTTCATGGATTCACCTACCAACCGTTTCCTTGCAAACGGCCAGAACCCGCAGGACGAGAAAACGACCACATACGTTCCGGGCAATGGCGGTCTTCTTGCCGCAGTAGCCCTAATGTGTGCAGGCTGGGACGGATGTGAAGTGGAGAATCCGGGATTCCCGAAAGACGGAAGCTGGAAAGTCAAGTGGGAAGGAATCACTCCTCTCCCCTAGTCTTTTCCAAACCTTTATACCAGAATCTGGCGGTTATATCAACCTTGTGGTGATATAGCCGCTGATTCGTTTCAGGGCTGTTCAGAGGGCCGAGGGACTCGATGTAAGGGCCGACCTTGACGTAGTCGAACGCATCGAAGATCTCGTCCTCCACGACCGTCCTGCCGGAATACAGGCCGACCTCCATCCCGGGATAATTTTCGTGTATGAAGCGGGCAATGTCCATCACGGCGCCATGGTCGTTGCCCTCCCCCAGAAGGAGGAAGCAGTTGACGCCGAAGTTGTCGGCGATGAGGGCGGCGATCTTCTCGTGGGTGAGTTCCTCGCCTATGTCGCGCTTGAGGAAGGGTGAATGGCAGCCGATGCAATTACCCTGGCAGTTCGAAATATCGACTGCCAGGGTAACTCTGTCGGGTATTTCCTCAAGGACGACGTTCGTCATCCCGGGGACGTACTTTATCATTTCACCTCCTCGCCCGGATTCTCGTGGATGTAGAAGCGGTGGTCAGCCTCGATCTGGCGCGGCTCCGCGAACGAAGAAACCCTCTTGAGGTAACCGATGACGCGGGTGAGGTAGTCGAGATTCTCACTGCCGCACTTGGGGCACTTGGTAAGGGTATCCTTGCTGATGTAGCCGCAGTCGTTGCAGACGGTATTACGGCAGTTGAAGGTGAAGTAGTTGGTGCCGTA
>DBWN01000255.1:0-752 GCA_002308935.1 Bacteroidales bacterium UBA1237
TTCTCGGAAACGAACACTCCACGGGAGTACTCCTGGGTTTCACCGGTGTCGTCAATGACTTTGACCGATACCGAGATATGCTGCCTGCCCTTTTCAGGATCTGTGGGTACACTCAGGGAGAACGATCCGTCTTCAGAGGTCTGCAGATCACCCTCGGCAAGTACAGTATCCCAATTCTTCAGGACATAAGTCGCTTTTGCGGAGGAGAGGCTGTGCCCCGAATAAGCCTTCAGTTTTCCGGTTATCTTGACTTCATCTCCAGGGAAATACAGTTCCTTAACCTTGTCGAACTCAAGATAGAATGAAGGAAGCACGAACTCATCAACTCTTATTGACTTGGAGGTTCTCCATTTGCCCTCTGACTCCAAGCGGACGGAGAACTGTCCTCCGCGAAGACCCGTAGGGATAGTGAACTCTCCCGCGACGGAGCCGAATGAATTGGTCTTGAGCGTCGTCTCTTCCAGACGGTTGCTCTGTGAGTCATACAACGACACTTTCACTTCCGTGCCTTCACCCACGCAGGAGACTTCCTTAATGAGATCCCCTTGTCCAAGCACTCCTTTGAAATGTACCACCTCACCAGGATTGTAGGCGCCTTTGTCAAGATACAGGTTCGCGAAATATCTCTGAGCGGAACGCATTCCGGAAGAAATCCTTTCTTTCCCATACAGGGACAGAGGTTCAGTGGAACGGAGGACTCCGCCTTTGTCGCGGTAATCAAGCTTCAGTTCATAGAAAGAGTCCTCGTCCAT
>DBWN01000255.1:908-3245 GCA_002308935.1 Bacteroidales bacterium UBA1237
CTGTGAGCGATAGCGAGAGAGTAACGGCGGATCCCTGTCTGAGCTTTCCTCTTTCCGTTTTCAGCATACACCTCATATATGCCGTCATCCAAAACGGGGAGCTTGACCGTAACAGTATCCTTTACGTAGAATCTCTTCTCCTTTGTCCTCACATTCGTAGAGAAGACCTTCTTTGAAGACCCCTGCGGGAAGATGGACACCTTGGCGGAATAAAGATTGCCGAGGATGACCTTGACCTGGTTCCCGTCAGCCCTGACGCCGACAGATTTCCGCTCGATAGAGGATATGAGCGACTCGGCGGAGCAGAGTCTGACAATGGCAAATTCTTCTCCGGAAAGATGGTTCCTTTCCTTCTCGAATGTCTTGCAGCGCTCGTAAAGGTCCTTCATCTCTTGCTCAAGATCCTTTACGTTCCAGGCCGCATCCTTGTCTTTTGTGGTATTGATGCGGTCGGTCAGCCGGTCGAAATCCATCTTCAGAAGAGCAAGACGGGGATATAAAGACACTGCCTTTCCGTCATATTTGGCTTTCACCTTTTCCAGTGCATCCCTCCTTTCCTTCCGGATACGGTAGTCGGACACCTCGGTACTTTCCGCCTCCAGATACTCGAAGTATGCCCCGACGGGATAGCTGTAATACTGCTCCCCTGAAACGGGCGGGCCGATGAGCTTACCTGCCTCAAAGTCCTTGATCTCTTCTCTGGCGAACGGTTTGTTCATAAAGTACAATGTCCAGAGCGCATACTCATAGTCATTGGAGAAATACTCCGCCAAACGGCCGGAAAGGCCGTCTCTGACTGAAGGTGTATCCTTCCAGAAAGCGGGATTGCTCGACTGGAGGAATCTTTCCTTGTTCCCCATCAAATAATCCTTGAGCTCCTTGATGCCGGAATTGTTCTTCAGATAATAGAACATTACGATAGGCTCATCGTACTCCTCGACTTCCTTCTTCAGTTCAGCCTCTTTTTCGGAACGCACTTTCCAGTTCCTGGAGGAAGCGACGTAGACATATTGAGAAGCGGCGTCCCAGAAGTCCCATGACAGACGCCTCTCGCGTGCCTTGGTTTTGATTTCGGTGAGGATTTCCTCCTGGAGCTGGGGTCGGTCCTTCTGCTGGGCAGTAGCGTATCTGGCCCATTCTTCAAGAAGGACATGTCCACGCGTATCTTTCGCCTGGACATAGTTGTCTTTATCTTTTCTCATACGGGAAGACTTGGCCGCAGAAACGGAGCCTATTGAAAGCACGCACGCCAAAGCTATGGCCAGCAGAGCCGGCATCCTGTTTCCGAGATGTTGATAAGGTTTCATTTTGAGGTCGTGTTAGTCATCCTTCCGCCGGTTTGCATGAGCGACAGGACGATTCTGACAACTGCAAAAGTATTGCCATCGGGAAACCGACGACTCAATCGCTTGTAAATAAATTACTTGATTATTTCTTTCTGAGAAGAGGAACAGCTTCAGCGACAGCGAAAGTACTGCCTCCGACATAAATCACCGGCTGGACAACCCTGCTCCCGGAATCCATTTTCTTGATATTGGAAGCTAGTTCAACAGCCATCGAAACAGCATTCCTTACGGAATCCACGCTGTAGAGCCTTGTTACCGGGAGTCCCTTACTCTTCCGGTATGCGGTATATTTCGCCAGAATTTCGGAAGCGGGCAGGGCACGGCGGGTGTTGGGAGTAGTGAAGATGTAGGTCGCATCCAAGGGCATCAGCGGCATGATCAAATCGAAATCCTTGTCAGCCATCACGGCATAAACAATTATAAGCGAAGAACACTCTTCGTTGGAAAGCATCGTGGCCAACTGGGAGAAATTGTTTCTCAATGCATGGGCGTTATGCCCTATGTCGCAAATCACCAAAGGTGAATCGCAGATCCTTTCCCACCTTCCGTGGAAATCCATTATCGAAGCGGTGTCCACGATTCCGTGGATGACTTTCTTGGTATCCTCCAATGCAGGGAACTTTTCCTTGAGGATGTCAAGTGCGCAAAGGACAGTCCGTAGGTTCTTCTCCTGGTATGTTCCCCGAAGGTCCATCCTGGAAAGGATCATGCTGCGGTTGTTCCACAAAGTCGGTTCTGTCGACTCGGCATAATATAGCTGACAACCTTTTTCAGAGGCTGTCTTTTCGAAAACCGGTCTTGTCTCGGGCAGCACTTCACCTACCAGAGCAGGAACGCCTTCTTTGAATATTCCGGCCTTTTGTGAGGCGATTTCCGCGAGAGTGTTACCAAGGAGGTCACAGTGGTCAAGACCTATGCTTGTGACGATCGACAGGAGTGGCCGTATGATGTTCGTCGAATCAAGCAGTCCGCCTAAACCGACCTCGATGAT
>DBWN01000255.1:3333-8690 GCA_002308935.1 Bacteroidales bacterium UBA1237
TAGACCCATTCTTTGGGGACCATCTTGCCGTCGACCCTCATCCTTTCCCTGAAATCTGTTATATGGGGGGAAGTGTAAAGGCCCACGTGATAACCGACTTCCATGAGCGAAGCGGCAATCATGTTCGACACGGAACCTTTTCCGTTGGTTCCCGCGACATGAACTGTCGGATACGCCTTGTGGGGATCACCCAGGACAGAACAGAAGTCAACCATATGCTGCAGCCCCGGCTTGTAAGCCTTGCTGAAGGTGTTGGTCTGCACTGAAGGGTAACGAACGAATATGCCTTCCAGCATCAGGTTGTATTTCTCCTCACTGTAATCCGTAATAATAGGGTTGGAAGTCTCTTCGGCCATTTCAGAATAATCAATTTGCGGAATCAAAGATAAGCATGTATGGCCAAAAATCAAAAAATGATTATCCCTGGTGCCAGCCTTCTGCAATGGGACTCTTTCCGCTCATACTATCACCGTGACAATGCGGAAACTTTTGGTGTTTGGCTGCGGAATGCTTTAATTTGTATTTGTGATTATCATCATTTGTCCGAATCCATTCTTATGACAGCTGAAAAACCGATACCATATTGGAAAAAAGAGGCCGATTACTCAAAGGTAAGATTCTTCATAAGGAGACTGTCTTCATCAAGTGAAAGGAAGCTCCCCTCGATCCCTACTGCGACAATACCCATTTTGGGATTCCTGTATCTTTCCGGGGGTGAAGTCCTGGTTGAAGCCGGAAAAGAATCGTTCCTCTGCAAGAAAGGGGACATTCTGATCATACCGGAGAATATTCCGTTTTCCATCAACTTCCACGAAACCTGCAGCGGATACAGCGGAGGCTTCTCGATCCACTTGCTGAAAGATGTCTCTTACCCAGTGCTGCAACGTGGGAAGCCCTCCCATTATCATTTCCTGAACGAGGAAGAAAACCTTGTAGAAGGGCTTTTCGGCATGATGGAAAGAGCCTTCAGGCAAAATAACGAAACCCTTATAGTCAAGGCGTTGGATCTGGTTCTCCCTTTGATGGGAGAAGTTTCCTCTTCTCCGGGAAGGCCTGTTGTCCGGCAGTTTCTGGAGATGGTATTCGATAAGGACGATGCACCAAAAAATGCAGGGGCTTATGCTTCAAAACTAGGAGTCACTCTCAATTACCTCAACAAAACGGTACGCGTCCAGACCGGAAGGACTGCTTCGCAGTGGGTTGACATTTCAAGAATAAACCGGGCCAAGGAGCTGCTCCAGGACAACAGCGTTCCGGTGATAGATATCGCAGCTGCCGTCGGACTCGACGACCAATCCTATTTCGCAAGGTTTTTCAAGAAGCACACAGGTCTTACGCCGTCTCTTTTCAGAAAAACTCAGAAATAGTCACGGATTGTCCTAATTTCAAATATCGGTATCCTAAAAAAATCTGACTTTAGAGCATATCTTTGCGTCCTGATTGACGGAACACCTCACCAAGACGCATGCTTAAAGCCATAATAGCTATTACAGTCCTCCTGTCCGCGCCAGGCCCCGCGGACACGGTCACCGTCATAACATCTCCTGCCATCGTATCAGCCTCAAGGCAGCCCATCTCTCTAGAAAAGATCGCTTCACCTTCCACCACTGTCAGCCTCCATGAACTGGAATCAATGACCATAAGTACACCAGAAGGCCTGTCAGGTATTGTCCCCTCTCTCCATATCCCGGATTACGGAAGTTCCATGACTTCGACCATTTATCTGAGAGGTCTGGGATCAAGGATGGAGAATCCTGTAATGGGGCTGTACGTGGATGATATCCCTATTCTGGATAAAAACGCCTATGACATCAGGATGCCGGATCTTGCCGGAGCGACACTTCTCCGTGGTCCTCAAGGTACCCTTTTCGGCAGGAACTCGATGTGCGGAGTTCTCTCTTTGCATACCATATCCCCTTCGGAATTCAAAGGCACAAGGGCTTCCGCCAGTTGGGGCAGCGCCAACTCGATTTCGGCATCTGTTGGCCTCTATTCCGGAAACAACGCCCTGAGCGTCGGAGTCAACCACACCGACGGATTCTATGACAACGTGCTCACCGGGAAGAAGGTTGACCCCGGAAACGGAGCATCAATCCGATGGAGGCATGATTTCCCCGAAACGGCAGGGTGGTCCCTTGTAAATTCCTTGTCCGCTTCCTTCACTGATGAAGGCGGTTACCCTTACCGCCGATATCATGACGGGACGCTGGATCCGGTCAGTTATGATGACAAAGGCGGATACACCAGAATCGCCCTGATTGACGGCCTTTCCGCAAAGAGAACGGGAGACATTTTCACAACACACCTCATCGGCAGCGTACAGCTGCTTTATGACAGGATGAGGATGGACCAGGATTTCACCCCTAAGAGCATCTTCAACCTCAAACAGAGCCAAAGAAGTGCGGCCACGACTGTTGAAGCCACATTCCGTCCTGCCGCTAAGAAAGACCATTGGAACTCCACCACTGGTGTTTTCGGTATGCTGAAGTTCAACAGCATGAAGGCTCCGGTGACATTCTTCAGGGAAGGAATCGAGTCCCTGATGCTGGAAAACGCCAACAAGAACATACCCGCCAGCATCGGGCATCTCGATATCCCCATGGACAGGATGCCGATTTATTCAGATTTCGGGATATGGACCGGTGATCTTGCCCTATACCATGAGTCAGTTTTCACATTGGGAAAATGGGACCTCACTGCAGGATTGAGATTGGACCTGGAAGGCGGGCACATGTCATACGACAGCAGGGCGGACATCGTTTACCGATTCTATCCCACCATGGCTTCCCCAAAGGATCTTTCCTGCTCATACAAAGGAGGAATCGGACAACTCGGGTTCGAATTGCTGCCCAAGATATCCGCATTGTACAACGCCCCATCCCACGATCTCAGGCTTTATTTTACGGTTTCCAAAGGTCATAAGGCGGGAGGGTTCAACACACAGATTTTCTCAGACATACTGCAGAACGTGATGATGAACTCCCTCATGGATGACCTCGGGGTGCATTTCGACGAGCCTTTCCAATCGGTTGGAGCCGGTAACACAAAATACAAACCGGAAGAGGCCTGGAACTTCGAAGCCGGAATAAGGATGACCCCTTCCGAGGGTCTGCACTTTGAAGCCAGCCTGTACAACATCCTGTGCAGGAGCCAGCAGATAACAGTCTTCCCTCCCGGAAAGTCTACCGGAAGGATGATGGCTAATGCCGGACGGACAAGGAGCACCGGTGCTGAACTCGAAGCCTCATACCATAAGGAAGGGTTCACGGGAAGGTTTTCTTACAGTTGGAATGACGCACGGTTCACAGTCTACAATGACGGGAACGAAGACTACTCCGGCAAGCATGTGCCTTACTCTCCCGCCCAGACACTTTTCGCCATGGCCGAGTACAGGTTCACTTTAAAAGGGAAATCTTTGCGGAGCATCTCGATCGGAGGGGACCTCAATGGTACGGGAATGATCTACTGGAACGAATCGAATACCCTCAAAGAGCCTTTCCATCTGATTGCAGGGGCGACACTCAGGTTAGCTTTCGATAAAGTGGAAGTGTTCTTAAGAGGAGAGAACCTCACCCAAGAAAAGTACAATACATTCTATTTCAAATCCGTCGGAAACGAATTTTTCCAAGAAGGGAAACCTGCCAGAATCACGGCCGGCCTCTCTCTGGTCCTACCGAAATGAATCAACACAGTAAAACAGATAGACAAATGAAACATCTTTTAAAAACTGCGGCTATCGCATGCATGGTCCTCATCGGGGCGTCATGCAAACATGACGATCCCGATCCGGTTCCAGTGAAAGCGGACTTCTCCGGCACCGTTACCGTCACCTACAGAGGTACTGACTATGACACTGAGAACATCAAGGTCAACTTCACACCTTCCGCTGACGGAAAGACCGCGGATATCCTCATTTATGCGATAAAATTCGTTCCCCAGATGCCTGTCACGCTTGACATCACGATCCCCGGAGTGAGCGTGACGCCTTCCGGAAAGGATTTCCTGCTGAGCGGCGAAAGCCTCATTCCCCTCGCCCTTGGAGGACAGTATCCCAATTACAATGTCACCGGTCTTTCAGGCAAAATCTCCGGAGACCAGATAAGCTTCTCCCTGATGTTCGGAGACTATCCGACATCATATAAGGGAACGAAACTATAGGAAAAGCTTATCAACTACTTCTTTCTTATGCACCACGAAGACGGTCCGCTCGGGCCGTCTTCTTCCGTAGTACCAGATATGGATGGAATCATTGAGATGGGCAAAAGTTTGTTTTCAATGTAAAAATACCTAATTTTGAAGTGGCATGCGCCGGAAGATGATTCCCCGTATTGCCAAGGCCTGAATGTAAATGTGTTTATGAACGACAACTCCCGAGCATTGCACTCCCAATACATCATCAGCGGAACCAGGATGGATGTCCCGCCCGCTGTGATGCTCGATGCCGCACAAGGAAAAGTTTCTCCACCTGCCACGGAACAGTTCCCGGACCCTGTCATTGATGAGACCATTGACCCTTCTCCCTCTTCCCTTGAAACCGACGACACACGTCTTTCCGAATATCTGACGATGGTCAAGGAAAGACTCATCTCAGCCGTCCCTAGAGGAATATCACCCGAATATTCAGAACCCCTGACAAGAGCGAAAGCCGCCAATGCTCTCATAGATGCCCTTTGGCAGAAAGGCCATTTCAAACTGGATGATCTATGCTTGTCCGCTGCCTGGAAATGGGCTCCAGGGCAAGTCGGCAATATGGCCGCATTCTATGCTTCTGTTTCCGCTTTGTGCGACTATCTGGACTGCCTCGGCGTCGGCCTTGATTCATATTCCTTCAGCGGGAAGGAGGAAGTCTGTACACTGAAGATGAAGGCAAGCCTCTGTTCAGGACAAAGTCTTGAGAGTGAAGAGGAGGATTCTGACGCGGATCTTGACATACCGAAAGACTTCACGGAAGGATATCCTGCCCCTCTGATAAAAGATATCCCCTTCAAGACCGCCAATCCACATCTTGGCAGAAAAAGGATTTGCCCGTCCACTCTCCAGGGAGATCCATCAAGCTGGATAATTTACATCCCCTTCGACACCTGTCCCCCGAAAATGGGCGGCTCAGTACTCTCCGAAGTGCTTGATTCGAACGGAGGCACGGCTCCGGACATCCTGGACCCGGACTATCTTATGGACTGCTATGAAGTGGTAAGGGAACTTGTCGAAGACGGTATCGTGCTTTCAGGAGTCAGCGTCTGCGAGGGAGGACTGATGACCGCCCTTGATTCCCTGTGCGGGAACAAAGGAGCCGATATCGACATAAGCGAAGTGATGAAGTCATATGGGGAATCCTATATGGCCAGGATCCTTTTCAG
>DBWN01000255.1:8727-13146 GCA_002308935.1 Bacteroidales bacterium UBA1237
CAGGATGTCGCTTATTATTTCATCGGGCACCCTTCGAAGTCAGCGAAAGGATTGAGGGTATCCAGTTCCGGAATGTCATCGATCTCCGGAATATTGGAGTCCCTCCTCAGAAGCCAGACCTCTGAAGGGGAAGACTGATCCTGTCGCCCGCCTGAAATGACGGGACGACAATTGAATGAAACCACATAACACTGAATATGCCTACATACGCTAACGCACCAATGAACGGGAAAGGCAAAGGTCCTGCTGGCAGAAAGCCCAAGATCTTCGTTCTTGACACAAACATCATTCTTCATGATTACAAGGCGATAAGGAAGTTCCAGGAAAATGATGTCGTCATTCCTGTAGCGGTTATCGAAGAACTGGACAAATTCAAGAAAGGGAATGACGCCCTCAGCTACAATGCCAGGGGATTCATGAGGGATATAGACAAACTCACCGACGGGAAGATGTTCGGCAAATACGGCGTCCCCATCGGCAAGAAACTCGGCAACATCAAAATCGAGCCCAACCACCCGTTCCCCGATGACCTGAAGGACCTCTTCCATGACGATACCCAGGACCACAGGATACTTGCGACCGCCATTTGGGTGAGGGACAACAATCCGGGAAGGTTCACCGCCCTCGTCACCAAAGACATCAACCTGCGCATGAAGTCAAAAGCCGCCGGAATGGAGGCACAGGATTACCTTACGGACAAAGTCCAGGAGGAGAGGGTCGAATTCGCCCAGAGGGAGGTCCAGACAATCGGGGACAAGCCGACGGAAGTCCTTCAAAGACTTTCTTACGGTCCTTCAACGAACGTTGACTGGGAAGATCTTTTCGACAGCGAGCCTAAGCCCAATCAGCTGTACAAATTCCGCTGGGAAGGGCGTGAGGATGCCGCCCCGGTATGCGCCAGATATGATGCGAAAAGTTCAAAAGTCGTACTCGTCAAATCCAGGGAGGCGTACGGAATCAAACCCAGGAATGACGAACAGAAGTTCGCTCTTGACGCTTGCCTCAATCCTTCTATCCAACTGGTGTCCCTCACCGGAGGCGCGGGTACAGGAAAGACCCTCATAGCGCTCGCTGCTGCTCTTGAACAGGAAAGGCACTTCGATCAGATAATCCTGTCACGTCCTACCGTAATACTCGGCAACCAGGACATAGGATTTCTGCCCGGCGACCAGAAAACCAAGATGTCCCCCTTCCTGCAGCCGCTGATGGACAATCTGAATGTCATAAAGGCTCAGTTCAGGCCATCCAGCAAGGAGGCTCAGAAGATCGACGGACTTCTCACAAACGAGAAGCTTCTGATTTCTCCTCTGGCATACATAAGGGGAAGAAGCCTTGGCAAAGCCTTCTTCATTATCGATGAGGCTCAGAATCTTACGCCCCATGAGATAAAGACCATCATAACCCGGGCAGGAGAAGGCACGAAGATGGTATTCACTGGAGATATCTTCCAGATTGACCAGCCGTATCTGGACCAATGGTCCAACGGCTTGACCCACCTTGGAGAGAAAATGGACGGTCAGCCGCTCTTCGAACACGTGTTCCTCAAGAAGGGAGAAAGAAGCGAATTGTCCGAAATCGCTTCCAAATTACTATAAACAAAGAGAAAAAATGTTTAAATTTGCATTCCTACAGGACAATATGCCTAAAAATCCTAGTAGGGATGCATTTTGCGTCGAAGTGTTTATGAAGACTGCATAGTCTTACAAGAGATATTAATTCATAATCCAATATTCATATGTTCGAACAGAAGAAAAGAGTTTACCGTTTCGGAGGCAAGAAAGCCGAAGGAAATGGCAAGATGAGAGAATTGCTCGGCGGTAAGGGTGCAAACCTGGCCGAAATGAACCTTCTCGGGATGCCCGTTCCCGCAGGATTCACGATCACTACCGAATGCTGCGCAGAATACTATGCGCTCGGAGGTGGTTACAGCAATGACCTCCGCAAGGAAGTCGCCCAGGCCATGAAGGCTACAGAGGACATCATGGGCAAGAAATTCGGTGATCCGAAAGACCCGCTCCTCGTCAGCTGCCGTTCCGGAGCACGCAGTTCAATGCCCGGTATGATGGACACCATCCTCAACATCGGTCTGTGCTCCGCTACCATCCCCGGAATGATAAAGAAGACCGGCAACCCCCGTTTCGTATATGACGCATACCGTCGTCTCATCATGATGTACTCTGACGTCGTCATGGAGAAGGCAGAGGGTATCGAGCCCGCGGACGGTCAGGGTATCCGCCAGCAGCTTGACAGGATGATGGCCGACCTCAAGGAGAAGAAGGGATACGCTTCCGATACCGATATCACCGCTGAAGAGCTCAAGGAGCTCGCAGAGGCTTTCAAAGTCCGCATCAAGGAAGTTCTCGGTGTCGAGTTCCCGGATTCTGCTGAAGCCCAGCTCTGGGGTTCCATCGGCGGAGTGTTCAAGTCTTGGAACGGAAAGAGGGCTATCGCTTACAGAAGGATCGAAAAGATTCCCGATGACTGGGGAACAGCCGTAAACGTCCAGTCAATGGTGTTCGGAAACATGGGTGACACCTCTGCTACCGGTGTAGCATTCTCACGTAACCCCGCCAACGGAGACAACCGCTTCTACGGAGAATGGCTCATCAACGCACAGGGTGAGGACGTGGTCGCTGGAATCAGGACCCCTAACCCCCTGAACGAAGCAACAAAGAGCGAGAAGAACAAAGATCTCGCTTCTCTCGAAAAGGCTATGCCTTCAGTATACAAGGAACTTGACGAGATCCGCACCAATCTGGAGAACCATTTCCATGACATGCAGGACATCGAGTTCACCATCCAGGAAGGCAAGCTCTGGATGCTCCAGTGCCGAATCGGCAAGAGGACAGGTTTGGCCGCCCTCCAGATGGCTATGGACATGGTTAAGGAAGGCATGATCGATGAGAAGACCGCAGTTATGAGGGTAGCACCTTCACAGCTTGACGAGGTCCTCCACCCGATTCTTGACCCCGCTTCAGAGAAGAAGTCAAAGGTTGTCGCAAAGGGACTTCCCGCTTCTCCCGGTGGAGCAGTAGGAACTATAGTTTTCACTTCCGAGGCCGCCATGCAGGCCATGAAGGAAGGCCGCAAGGTCATCCTCATCCGTGAAGAGACTTCTCCCGAGGACATCGAGGGCATGAGGGCATCAGCAGGTATCCTCACCACCCGTGGAGGTATGACTTCACACGCCGCTCTCGTCGCACGTGGTTGGGGCAAGTGCTGCATCGTCGGATGCGACTCAATGAAGATCAACTTCGAAAAGCAGACTGTCACCTTCGGCGACAATCCCAAGGAATTCAAAGAGGGAGACTTCGTCAGCCTCAACGGTTCCAAGGGTTACGTCTACACTGACCGCATCGAGACCATGGACGCTACGGAGAATCCTCTCTTCGTTGAATTCATGAGCATGGTCGACAAGTTCCGCAAACTCGGCATCCGCACCAACGCAGATACTCCGGAGGATGCAGCAAAGGCGATGAAGTTCGGTGCTGAAGGAATCGGACTGTTCCGTATCGAGCACATGTTCTATGGAAAGAACAGCGAAGTTCCTCTGACCAAGATGCGCAAGATGATCCTTTGCGATACTGAGGAAGAAAGGCAGAAAGCCCTCAATGACCTCGAGCCTTACATCAAGGCTGCAGCAAAGGGCACCCTTCTTATCATGGACGGCAAACCGGTAGTCTTCCGTCTTCTCGACCCGCCTCTTCACGAGTTCGTCCCTAAGACCGAGGAGAAGAAGAAAGAAATCGCTAAGGATCTCGGCATCTCCGTCGCAGAGGTTGAGAAGAGAGGTGAAGCCCTCCACGAGGTCAACCCCATGATGGGACACCGCGGAGTACGTCTGCACGTCTCCTTCCCTCTCATTGCTGAAACCCAGTACAGAGCAATCTTCGAGGCCACCGCAGAGCTCCAGCGTGAGGGTCATCACCCCATGCCCGAAATCATGATTCCTGTCACGATTTCCGCTCGTGAGCTCAGCTTCCAGAAGGCTATTTGCGACAGGGTCAGGGCAGAAGTTGAAGGACGCACCATGGAGCCTATCAAGTACCAGTTCGGTACCATGATCGAAATCCCTCGTGCAGCCCTCACAGGCGACAGGATGGCAAGGGCCGCAGAGTTCTTCTCATTCGGAACCAACGACCTCACCCAGATGACATTCGGTTTCTCACGTGATGATATCGGAACCTTCATGGGCGACTATCTCGGAAACAAGATTCTCGACTTCGACCCGTTCCAGACCATTGACGTGAAGGGTGTGGGCAAACTCGTTGAGTACGGAATCCAGTCCGGCCGTTCACACAGACCCGGTCTTAAGTGCGGTGTCTGCGGTGAGCACGGTGGAGATCCCGATTCCATCAAGTTCTTCAACAGCATCGGAATCGACTACGTCTCCTGCTCTCCTTTCAGGGTTCCTATCGC
>DBWN01000098.1 GCA_002308935.1 Bacteroidales bacterium UBA1237
ATCGCCACATGGCTGCGTCCCGAGAACAACAGTTCTGTCCAGTCAATCACCGGAAGGGGTCCTGCAGTGTCCTGGAACGGATTCTCTTCTTCATATCCTACTTATCCCGGAGAAGGAGAGGTCCTTTACGGCAAGGGACATTCCACAGTGGGTCTCAATGTGTCAAGGAGCGGTGTCGCGGTCATGGAACGCTCAACTGGAGCCCCTGTATGCGTAGCCTCCTATGACAGCAATATCGGAAGCTGGAACCATATCGCCGTAGTGTACAAGGACGGCATTCCTTATTTGTATGTCAATGGGGAACTCCGCTGCACAGGCAAACCAAGCGGCAATACGGTCCATCCTTCATGGAAAGACATCCCTGTTTATGATGACACTCATTTCTTTGACGGTTCAGTCGGACTGTATGATATCTATCCTGAAGTCCTGACAGCGCAGCAGATCAAGGCCCTTTGTGAAGAAGGAGCTCCTTTCGCTGCTCCTTCACAGACTCCGGCTGTAACCTATTCCGCAGACGGAGGCTTCCTCTTCAATGCTGACGGCAATTATCAACTGAAGAAAGCCGACGGGACGACCGAGACTGTTACTGTGGCGGGGACAGGAGTGGCTGCCGACCTTACGGCGGCACAGTGGAAGGTGTCCTTCCCCGAGGGCCTCGGCGCACCTTCTTCCATTACCCTCAATGGCCTCAGCCCTCTGCAGGAATCCGAGGTTGAAGGAGTGAAATACTTCTCAGGAACGGCCACTTATTCAATTGACTTCAATCTTCCCGAATCGGCTGGAAAGCGTCTTTTCCTTGATCTTGGTCAGGTTTACAACCTCGCCCATGTTTACCTCAACGGAAAGGATCTCGGCACCCTCTGGAAGTTACCGTTCTCTGTTGATATCACCGATGCAGCCGTTGCTGGCCAGAACACTCTCAAAGTGGCGGTCACCAACATCTGGCCCAACCGTCTTATCGGTGATGCGCAGACTCCTGACGCATACGAGTACGGCCGTGGAGGAAACCTTTCCGTTCTTCCGGACTGGTATATCGGAAACCGCCCGAAACCTGAAGACGGCAAAGTTTCGTTCTCGGTGGTGAAGCTTTTCAATGCTACTGACCCTCTGTATGACTCGGGACTTGTCGGACCCGTTGTGGTCCGTACAGCCGTGGCTAAGTGATTCTGGCAGTCAACAATGATGGTGCGGTCGTCTTATTATCAGGCGGCCGCATTCTTTATTCACGTTTTTTAGCTAACTTTCGCCGTCTAAAATAAGGAGTCATGAAACGCTTTCTCATTCCGTTCTTTCTGGTATTGGCCACTTGCCTCAATGCTCAAAATGCATATGAGGGCGTATACCATCAGACTATCAGTCTTCCCGAAGACATATCAATGATTGAAGATGAAGCGACCCGCCAGGCGCTCATTGATGATTTCGCCAAAATGAAGACTCCGTATACTTTCGCCTTCTCCGACGGGAAGTCATTCTTCAGGCCGGTCAATATAACGAAGGCCGTCATAGGGACCAGGTCTATAATCTATGTTGATTATGCAGCCGGAAAAATGGTTACCCAAGAGGACGTACAAGGCAAAATGTATCTGCTGAATGAGAAATACGTTCCCGGGAAATGGACCATCCTTGATGATACGGACACGATTGCAGGATACGCCTGCAAGAAGGCTGTGCTCGGTGTTGATGGTGAAATCGTCGCATGGTTCACTGAGGAGATACCGATTCCTGCCGGCCCTATGGGATATGGTTCCCTTCCTGGTCTTATCGTCAAACTTGAGATGGAAAACATGACGTATACGCTTTCTTCCATCAATCCGGTCAAGAAAGTCTCCGTCAAAGCTCCCTCCGGAGGAAAGAAAGTGACCCGGGATGAACTTGACAAAATAATCGTAGAGAAGGCACAGCAGATGGGAGAGCGTCCCGGAGGTCATGTGAAAGTAGTGAACTTCTGACAAGTCCGTCTCCTGAAGAACAGTCCCCTGAAGAAAGAAACACGTCGGTATGGATCTTCGGGGGATTTCCATTTATTGCCGGCTCTTTTTCTTCCAAAAAGAGTATCTTTGCCACCATGAAAGAAAGAGCCGATCTGACAGAAGTCCTTTCCGTAGCATCGGAGGCCGGACATATACTTCTTGAAAACGGGGCTGAGATATCCAGGGTTGAGGATATCATGGCCCGCATTTCATCGTATTATGGTGTGGATTCGGGCAATTTCTTCGTCTTGAGCAACGGCATATTCACAACGGGATCCCAGAGCAAGGTCGAAAAACGTGGTACTCAGGCTGCTACTTATGCGAATGTCGAGTTCATCCCTATTAAAGGAATTCAGCTGAGCAAAGTCGTGGAGGTCAACCATCTCAGCTACGATATCGTTGCCGGGAAGTGTTCCCTTGAACAGGCAAGGCACCGGCTTGCTGAAATCCGGAACGCACCCCCGAAGCCAGCATGGGAGATGGCCCTGGGCTACGCATTCGGAAGCGGTTGTTTTGCGGCGATATTCGGAGGGGGCATAATGGACTGTCTGGCAGCGGGTGCTGTCGGTCTGATTCTTTACCTATGGATACATTTCGTGAGTTCGCGGTACCTGTCCAAGGTGGTCGGAGGCATAACCAACGCCCTTATCGCTACCATAGCCAGCATAATATGTTATAGAGCCGGTTTCGGAGACAGCCTCAGCAACATCATCATCGGTACCCTGATGCCTTTAGTGCCCGGAGTACCTTTCGTTAACGGGGTCAGGGATCTTGCCAATGCTGATTATATCGCCGGTCTGACGAGACTGACGGATGCCCTGCTGGGATTCATAAATATAGCGGTCGGAGTTTCGGCTTCATTCATCATAGACGGGTGGTTCAATGGCGGAATGATCGCCCTTGAGGGCATGAAGGTCAGTTCTGAGACTTACAGCCTTTTTGCTCAAGGTTTGTGTGCATTCGTCGGGATAGTATCCTTCGCCGTGCTGTTCGGTGTCCCAAGAGACAGGTATATCATATCGGGAGTTATCGGTGCTGTCGTGTGGATATGCTATCTTCTCTTTATCCGTTACGCCTCGTTTGATGCACCGATAGCTGCTTTTGCCGCCGCCTTTTTGGTGTGCATTCTTTCACGCTATGCCGCAGTCTTGTCCAAGACTCCGGGAAACGTCTTCGTGATATGCGGGATTTTTACACTTGTGCCGGGAGCAGGATTGTTCTGGTGCATGTATTATCTTCTTTCAAGCCAATTCACCCTCGCTTTCTCAACCGGTTTCACGGCGGCAGTGATGGCTTTGGCGATCGTATTCGGAATCGTATTCGGAATGGAACTGCCCCAGAGGCTGTTTTCAATAGTGAAGAAGAGGTCCTAGCCCCTTCTTTTGCCGTTTTTTGTCTTTTTCTGAAGCAGAAGTTGCATTGAAGAAGTATTTTTCATACTTTTGTCTGCAGATATGGTAAACAAGTCCTTCATAGCTCTTCTTTCAATCCGAATGCATCGTAAAGATGCATAGATAAACCGTATCCGCCCCTCAAGAGGGCATTTTCCCACAAATAAATATTATTTTTGCAATTCACGCCCCATAGGCGTATTGTGCTCCTGCGTTTGAGAGGGAGCGTAATGGGCATCAGATCAGCATTATGATTAGGCAGACTTACAAATATGAAGGAAGATTCGAGTTCGATGAAGGCGGGAGCCTTGACGGAATCGAGATAGTTTATCATAGCAGCTGGGAGAAGTACTCCGGGGAGAAAGTGATTTGGATCTGTCATGCTTTGACTGCGTCTTCTGATGTCGAGGACTGGTGGCCCGATCTTGTCGGAAAAGGGAAATTGTTCGATCCGGATGAGTTCTTTATCGTGTGCTGCAATATGATCGGCAGCTGCTACGGATCTTCCGGACCTTCCAGTATTGACCCCAAAACAGGCAAGCCGTATTATTTCAGCTTCCCTAAGACTACGGTCAGGGATATAGTGAGAAGCCAGAATCTTGTAAGGGAGCATCTTGGAATTGATAAGATAGATCTCATCATAGGCTCCAGTATCGGAGGTTTCCAGGCGATTGAATTCACGGTGATGTATCCGGATGTCGTGAAAAGGGCCGCTTTCATAGCTACCCTCGGCAGGGTCACCCCATGGCTCACGGCTTTCGAGGAGTCCCAAAGAATGGCTCTTGAAGCCGATCAGACTTTCCGCGAGTGCGCATCACTTGATGGAGGTAAAGAGGGCCTCAAGTGCGCAAGGTCGATAGCGCTGCTTTCGTACAGATGTGAAGACGGATATGACCGCAAACAGTTCGAACTGGATGATGACGTGATTTTCGCCGACAGGGCTGGCTCATACCAAAGGTATCAAGGACTGAAACTCGCTAAAAGGTTTGATGCTTACTCATATTGGTATCTGGCTTTTGGCGTAGATTCCGGCAATGTGGGCAGAGGACGAGGAGGAGTGGAGAAAGCACTTTCCACAATCAAGGCGAAAACCATTGTCGCATCCATAGACACCGACCTCATCTTCCCGGCCTATCTGATGAAGGAAATGGCGGCGATGATACCGGGAGCGGAATACCATGCTATGACCTCCCATTACGGGCATGACGGCTTCCTTTTGGAATCAGAGCAGCTGACTGACCTTTTCAATCCCGTATTAGAAGAAATGAGAAAAGAAAATTAAACATAAAACGGACTCAATAATATGCAGGTACTGAAATTCGGAGGGACCTCTGTGGCGAATGCGGCCAACATGTCCCAATGTGTCAAGATCATCACCAAGACCCTGGAGAGAGACCGCGCCATTGTGGTCGGCTCAGCGATAGGTGGCTGTACCGACACCCTCATCAAGATCGGCAATCTTGCCGCGAAAAAGGATGAGGAGTACAAGACCCTTATCGACCACCTTCAGGAGAAGCACCATGTCCTTATAAAGGAACTCCTTCCCGAAGAAAAACAGGAAGAGGCGCTGGATGCTCTTGATGCCACATTCGATTACATCAAGGGTATCGCGAAAGGCGTATGCCTCCTTGGTGAACTGACTCCGACTTCCCTTGACGCTATCCAAGGCTGCGGAGAACTTCTTTCCACAAGAATCCTGGCGACAAGGCTCGCTTCCACAGGCATCCCCACCAAGTGGGTGGATTCTCGTGAGATAATCAAGACTTACCGGGAAAGAGGTAAGGTTGTTGTTGACACCGCCACCACTTATGCCAATGTCCAGGCCATGATTGATTCCAACCCCAGGAAACAGCTCTTCGTGGTCCCAGGATTCATCGGTTCTGATGCTGCAGGAAGGATGACAACCCTCGGAAGAGGCGGTTCTGACTACTCGGCTTCATTGTATGCGGTAGGAAGCAAGGCAAGGGCTTTGGAAACATGGAAGGATGTTCCCGGTATGATGACCGCCAATCCAAAGATCGTCCCCACGGCTCAGCCTATACACCATATATCCTATAGGGCTGCTCTTGAACTTTCCCATTTCGGAGCCAAGGTCATCTATCCTCCGACCATACAGCCTGTGGTCGCCGAGAGGATTCCCATATACGTGAAATGCACTTTCGACCCTTCTGCCGAAGGTACGATCATTGAGCAGAACCCTCCCAGGGGCAAGAACAAACTCATCGGAATCTCGAATTCAGACAACATCGCCCTCCTCTCTCTTGAAGGAAGCGGAATGGTCGGTGTCCCAGGGTTCTCAAGCCGTCTTTTCCAGACCCTCAGCGACAATGATATCAGCATAATGCTCATCACTCAGGCTTCGTCCGTGAACACGATGTGCGTCGCAGTCTCTGAGAAGGATGCTGCCAAAGCCAAGGAAGCTACGGACAAGTGCTTCGCATACGAGATTTCACTCGGGAAACTGAATCCTCTCAAGGTTGAGACCGGTTACTCCATCGTCTGCCTCGTCGGTGACGACATCCTGAACCAGAGGGGAACCACCGGAAGGATGCTCGATGCTCTCGGAAAAAGGAGTATCGCCGTAAGGGCTGTAGCTCAAGGGTCTTCAGAAAGGAATATCTCCGTCATCCTCAACTCTTCCGATGTTGAGGCCGCTACAAGGTACATCCACAGCGAGTTCTTCGAGTCTTCCCACTATAAAGAGATCAACCTCTTCATCGCAGGTTACGGAACCGTCGGAAGATCCCTTATCGGAATGCTTGCGAAGAACAGTGACGCTATCGCGGAGAGGACCGGAAAGCGCCTTCATCTTATCGGCATAGCCAACAGCCGCAAGTTCGTCCTTGATATCGGCGGAATTCCTTTCGAGAAGGCGGGAGAACTGCTTGAAAACGGAAGGAGCGCTGCTGGAGACGCTTATTTCGATGAGATGACCGCCCTCTCACTGCAGAACTCCGTGTTCGTCGACTGTACCGCGAATTCGGAGATGCAGTATCATTATATGAGCCTGTTCCGCCAGGGATACAGTGTGGTCGCTTGCAATAAGAAGCCTTTCGCCGGCAGTTATACTACATATAATGACCTCAAGACAATGGCTGTCGAGAACATCGTTTCCTTGAAGTACGAGACGACCGCCGGAGCGGCTCTTCCTATACTTGAGTCCCTGTCCCGCAGCGTCAACTCAGGAGACGGGATCCTCAAGATAGAAGCGGTCCTTTCAGGGACTCTCAACTACATCTTCAGCACGTATGACGGCTCAAAACCTTTCGCTGAAGTTGTGCGTGATGCCCAGAACGCCGGTTATACGGAGTCAGACCCGAGGCAGGACCTCAACGGCCGAGATGTTCTCCGTAAACTCATTATCCTCTCCCGTGAATCCGGCTTTGCGATCGAAGAGAAGGATGTTGAGATGATACCGGTCCTCGGACCTGAGTATTTCGAAGGTGATGTCGAGGACTTCTATGCCAAGATGGCCGCAGATGAAGCGAAGTTCTTCGAGTCTTATTCCAGTGTTTCTTCAAGGGGGCTGCGTCAAAGGTTTGTCGCTTCCCTTGAAAGGTGCGGTGATGGCTATTCTGCCAAAATCGGTGTCAAACTTGTTGATTCAGAGAGCCCTCTGTTCAACCTTACTGGCACGGATAATGCAGCAATCATCACCACGGAGTTTTATCCGTCTCCACTTGTCATCCGCGGAGCGGGCGCAGGCCCTCTTCAGACGGCTTCCGGTATTTTGAATGATATTTTGACGATATGATAGTAGCAGTAGTAGGTGTGACCGGACTTGTCGGTCAAAGAATGATGCAGGTCCTCGAGGAGAGGAATTTCCCTGTAACTGAATTCCTGCCTGTGGCCTCAGAGAGGTCAGTTGGCAAGAAGGTCGTATTTGCTGGTAAGGAGTATGTGGTTATCGGTGCTGATGAAGCCATCGCCCGCAAACCTGAACTTGCGATCTTTTCCGCAGGAGCCGGAGCTTCCAAGGAGCTCGCTCCCAAATTCGCGGCGGTAGGCTGCCGTGTGGTTGACAACTCCTCCTATTGGAGAATGGATCCTGACAAGAAACTTGTCATCCCTGAAATCAATCCCGATGTGCTTACTCCCGATGATTACATTATCGCCAACCCCAACTGCTCTACAATCCAGATGCTGCTTCCTCTTGCGCCTCTTCACAAGAAGTACCATATCAAGAGGATCGTGGTGTCCACATATCAGAGCGTGACCGGTTCGGGAAACAAGGCGGTCGCCCAGATGGATGCAGAAAGGTCCGGAAAGAAGTGGGGTGAATATCCTGCGTTCTATCCTCATCCGATTGACGAAAACATCATCCCCCACATTGACTCCTTCCTTGATAACGGTTATACGAAAGAGGAGATGAAGATGGTCAATGAGACTCACAAGATCCTCAGGGATCCCACTATCGGAGTCTCTCCGACTACCGCCAGGGTTCCTGTCATCGGTGGACACTCCGAGTCAATCAATCTTGAATTCGAGAAAGAGTTCACACTTGAAGAAATCTGGTCGATCTGGCAGGGAACCAGTGGTGTTACCGTGCAGGATGATCCGGCGAACAATGTTTATCCGATGCCTCTTTTCGCCCTCGGTAAAGATGATGTCTTCGTAGGAAGGCTTCGCCGTGACCCTTCCGTACCCAACGGAATCAATTTCTGGTGCGTTTCGGACAACATCCGCAAGGGTGCTGCAACCAATGCCGTCCAGATTGCGGAATTGCTTGTCGAAAAGGGATTCCTTCCCAGGTACTAGGAACTAGGAAATCGCAGATGAATCAAGGGGAGACTGGTTGTCCAGCCTCCCCTTGTCAGATTATTCCTCCAGAATCTAGATGTACGCTATTATGTAGTACAGCATGAGTCCTGAAGCGATAAGTTTTATTCCTGTGCCGAACATGAAGCCGAGGAATGCTCCTAAAGCTGATTTCACAGAAGAGACCGTATCTTTTCCGGCGAAAAGGAGTTCGGCTCCGAATGCTCCGAGCAGGGAGCCGACAATGATTCCGACAGGTGGCACTATCATCCCTATGAACAGTCCTGCGATAGCACCTCTTGCGGCATATTTGCTTCCTCCGGTGATTTTTGTGAACCAGGCGGGGACCACGTAGTCGACAAGAGTGACGAGAGTGGTTATTACCAGCCAGAAGATGAGGAATTTCGTGCTCATCGGATCACCTCCTTTATAGAACATTATAAGGAGCCCGACCCAGCTGAGGGGAGGTCCTGGCAGGCCGGGAACGACACTGCCGACTATACCGACCAGACCGAGTATGACCGCCACGACTATGAGGAAGGTGTCCATTCTCTTCTAGCCTTATTTCGCCATTGCGGCTTCGACTTCGTCAGGGGTGATCGGCAGGCGTTTGGGACCGGTCCGTCTCGCTCCGTCGGCTGTGACGAGTACGTCATCCTCAAGGCGGATTCCGCCGAAGTCGTAGTAACTTTCAAGGCGTGCGAAGTTCACGAAGTCTTTACCAGTACCCTCTCTCTTCCATTGTTCGATAAGAGCCGGAATGAAATAAATTCCGGGTTCATCGGTGATGACGTTGCCGGGGACGAGTTTTCTTGCCATTCGCAGACTTCCGAGTCCGAGTTGTCTGGCTCTGGTCTGGTCAGGGTCGTAACCGACGAGATTCTCTCCCAAATCTTCCATGTCATGGACGTCAAGACCCATGTTGTGACCGAGTCCGTGGGGCTGGAAAAGACCGGCTATGCCCTGCGCTACCATTTCATCGAGGTCTCCATGCACCAGACCGAGGCCGGAAAGTCCCTCGAGCATCTTCCTTGCAGTCGCGAGATGCACGTCCCTGTATGCTGTTCCCGGTTTCACGAGAGAGAATGCGTGGTTGTTGCAGTCGCACACAATCTGGTAGATGTCCCTTTGCTTTGGAGTGAACTTCCCGCTTGTAGGATATGTTCTGGTGAAGTCGGAAGCGTAGTGGAGATTGTTCTCAGCTCCAGCGTCTATTACCATGAGCTTTCCGGGTTCGATGATCTTGTCGTGGAGGTGGTTGTGAAGAGTCTCACCATGTTGGGTGAGAATTGTAGGGAAAGACACACCCCATCCTTTCGAGAGGGTCACCGCTTCCATTTTTCCTACTATTTCCTGCTCGATAATCCCAGGGATTATGCTGTCCCTTCCTACAGAGTGCATCTCATATCCGAGGGCGCAGGCATCGTCTATCGCGTCAATCTCACATTGCTCTTTGACCAGACGCATCGATATGACAGCCTTGACAAGCTCTTCTGAGGCATGATGCCCTTCATCTGGAGCTACAGTGCATACCTCGTCGAAAGTGCATCTTGTCAGCATAGAGAGTTTCATTGTGTTGAAGTATCTCGAGGGAGGGAGAAAATGGATCCGCCTTCCTTGTGAGATGGCCTTCGCTACAACTGAGTCTACTGCCTTGTATGGAGCGCTGGAGGTAATCCCGACACTTTCCGCTTTGGACTGGACCGTAGGTTGGGGGCCCATCCAGATGATGTCATCAATCTCCACATCGTCAGCGAAGATTGTCTGCTCACCGCTGTCAAAGTCAATCACCGCTGCGTATCTGGGATCGTCCAGGCCGAAGAAATACAGCCACGACGAATCTTGCCTCCATTTGTAGCAATTGTCCTTGTATTGTGCAGGAGCTTCAACGTTTCCCACGAAAAGTGCGATACCGCGTTTGCCTTCCGGTGCTGTAAGGGCCATCTTTTCGCACAGGGTCCTGCGTCTGGCCACATAGATGCTTTTGTCGAACATGATCTGGTTTGTTGATTGAAACTGATTATATGATTGTCCGTTCTGTCTTATTATTTGAAAGCGGATGAGAGGAACTTCAGGAATTGTTCTGCAGAAGTCCCCCCTGTCAGTGCTTTGACCACCTTCCCGTTTTTGTCAAGTATGCAGAAATATGGTATGGCGTTTTCAAACCCGACTTCAGTGAAACCGGGGGCGAGTTCCTTTCCTTCCTTGGTGTCGACGTCGAGCAAAACGACATTCATCTTTCCGAGAGCTTCCTCGACGTCCTTTTCCTTCATCACCTGCTTTTTCATAGTGTTGCAAGGAGGGCACCAGGATGCAGTCAGCATCACGAGTGTAGGCTTCTCAGAGTCGGTGACATATGTTTGAGGGAGGAACTTTCCGTCATATCCTTTGTTCTGGGCGTTGACCTTTGAGGGGAAAATGATGGTCAGGAATGCGGCGATGACCGCTATCAAAGTCAAAGAACGTCTCATATTATTCGGACTGTTTGATTGTTTTGTGGAACATGTTGATCAAGAGGCTGCCAAGGATACCTGAGCAGAGAGATCCGAGCAGGATGGCTATCTTGCCCATGTCGCGCAGTTGTGCCATGATCTCGGGAGACTGGTCAGAGAATGACAGGGTGTCCACGAATATTGACATCGTGAATCCAATACCGCCAAGGCAGGCGACTGCGAAGAGCATTTTCCAATTGGAGCCTTCGGGCATCGAACCGACCTTTGACTTCACAGCAAGGAAGCTTGCCAATGTGATTCCGATAGGTTTTCCGAGCAGCAGGCCGAGGAAGATGCCGAGGCTTACGCTGCCCATGCCGGGAGCGAAGCGGAAAATGTTGAAGTAAGAAGGGTCGGTGATTTCGACACCGGCATTTGCGAGGGCGAAGACGGGCATGATCAAGAAATTCACCCAAGGGCTCAGGTTGTGCTCCAGACGGTAGCTAAGTCCTATGCAGTTCTTGGAAGTCTTGCTCAATTGCCTCAAGAAATGTCTCTGGGGCCCGTTGGGGAAAGGTACTCCTTCAAGATTGTCGTATTCCTCAAGTTTTGATCTGAAATAATCCCTCTTCCGATAATAGTATTCTTTGGTGAAACGGGGTTTCATGGGAACGAGGAAGGCCATTACGACTCCCGACATGGTAGCGTGGATACCTGCGTAATAGAAGAGTATCCACACTCCAATCGCAGGAATGAAATAGAACCATTCCCTCTTCTCTCCGACCTTGTTCATCAGTAGGATCAGGCATATCAGTATGAATGCGAATCCGAGCAGCAGGAAATTGATCTTTCCTCCGTAGAACAAGGCTACCACCAGAATCGCGACAAGGTCGTCAGCGATGGCCAAAGCGGTAAGGAACACTTTCAGTGACACAGGAACTTTGTTTCCCAAGACGGACAAGATGCCGACGGCGAAAGCTATATCCGTAGCTGTAGGGATACCCCATCCGGAAGATGCGGCGGAGCCATGGTTCACGACAGTGTAAATGGCTGCCGGCATCAGGACTCCTCCTAACGCAGCGATTACGGGCATGATGGCTTTCTTGGGAGAACTCAGCTCACCATGTGCTATTTCCCTTTTGATCTCCAGACCTACCGTGAAGAAGAAAACCGTCATCAGAATGTCGTTGATGAACTTCTCCACCGTCATGCCGTGCGGGAACATGAAGCCTTTGCCTTCGGGGAAAAGCACGCTTATTCCGAGATCCGTTTCAAGTATGCTGTGGTACAGGTCCTTGGTGAAAGGGAGATTCGCAAGCAGCATGGCTATGACCACGCATACCAGCAGGACCACACCCTGTGCCCAAGGTTTCTTTATGAATCTTTTGTTGGACTTCTCGAAGCTTATTACGCTTCTTGTCCATGAATAATAAGGTATCAGTTTCATGCGAAGAATTATTCTGGTTGTTGTTGGTTTTATTCCCCGTACAGGTATTTGTGCTGGTCTTCAGTCAGGACATCTATGCTGATTCCCCAGTCGGCGAGTTTTCTTAAAGCTACTTCCTTGTCTATTGACTCCGGAACGTTGTGGCACATCATGCCCTTTTCCTTGGATAGTGAGGCTGTATTGTCCAGAAGGTATTTTGCCGATAAGGCTTGGATGGCGAAAGACATGTCCATGATTTCAGCGGGATGCCCGTCACCGGCAGCAAGATTCACAAGCCTTCCTTCTGCGATCACGTATATCGTGCGCCCGTTTTCGAGGGTATAAGCCATTATGTTGTTGCGGGCTATTCTGCTTGATACTGCAACCTTCTTGAGTTCCGCCACCGCGACCTCAACATCAAAATGCCCCGCATTGCAAAGGATAGCGCCTTCTTTCATCAGCGGGAAGTGTTCCGAAGTTATGACATTGTTGCACCCGGTCACTGTGATGAAGACGTCACCGACCGAAGCAGCTTCTTTCATTGTCATCACCTTGAACCCGTCCATTACGGCTTCCATCGCTTTTATGGGGTCAACTTCTGTGATGATTACGCTGGCTCCTTGTCCTTTGGCTCTCATTGAGACTCCCTTACCGCACCATCCGTATCCGGCTACCACAACATTCTTCCCGGCTACGATGAGGTTGGTAGTGCGGTTTATTCCGTCCCATACTGACTGCCCGGTGCCGTACCTGTTGTCGAAAAAGTGTTTGCAAGCGGCATCGTTGACGAGCATCATGGGGAATCTCAGTTTACCGGCTTTGTCCATCGCCTGCAGACGAAGTATGCCCGTAGTAGTCTCCTCGCATCCTCCAATGACGTTGTCTATCAGTTGTGGATAGTTCTCGTGAATCATGTTCACCAGATCACCGCCGTCGTCAATGATGATGTTCGGCCCGGCCTCAATGACTTTACGGATACCGCTTTCGTATTCTTCTGGAGTGGCTCCGTGGACAGCGAACACGTTTAGTCCATCATGGACCAAAGCGGCAGCGATGTCGTCTTGTGTGCTTAGAGGATTGCTGCCGGTTACGAACATCTCTGCTCCACCATGTGCCAGTACCTTGCAAAGGTATGCAGTCTTTGCTTCAAGATGAACTGACAAAGCGACTCTTTTGCCAGCGAATGGTTTGGTATCGGTGAACTCTTTCTCAAGACCTCTTAGAAGGGGCATGTGGTCTTTTACCCATTCTATTTTGACTTCTCCATCTCTCCAGAGTTCGGGATTGCGAATCTCACTCATCTGTAATCAGTGTTAATAATCGGTATGAGAACTACTCTTCAAAATACAAATTTAACAATAATTCGGCAGCAAACATCCTCTCACTTCCAGGATTGGTGATCATTCGCCACAGTTTCACCCCTTTCACCAAATTCTTCCGCAAAAGTTTGGAGGAAGTCTCCAGAAGGATTATTTTTGCCGGACTTTGCGATTTAGCAGGTGAAAAACAGAAACAATTAAAACATAAATCAGATATTATGGGACTTTTAGACGGAAAGGTAGCCATTGTTACCGGAGCTGCCAGAGGAATAGGTAAAGCCATTGCTCTCAAATTCGCATCAGAAGGCGCTGATGTCGCTTTCACCGATCTCGTTATCAACGAGGCTGCTGAAGAGACAGTAAAAGAGATAGAGGCTTTCGGACACAAAGTCAAGGCTTATGCATCAAATGCTGCTGACTTCGAGCAGACTCATGAAGTGGTGAATCAGATACTTGCTGATTTCGGCAAGATAGATATCCTGGTCAACAATGCCGGTATAACAAAAGACGGCCTTATGCTTAAGATGTCAGAGGCTCAGTGGGACGCAGTCCTCAATGTGAACCTCAAGTCGGCATTCAACTTCATACATGCTTGCATTCCTTCAATGATGCGTCAGAAGAGCGGTTCCATCATCAACATGTCTTCTGTGGTCGGTGTACATGGAAATGCATCCCAGTGCAACTATTCCGCTTCAAAGGCAGGTCTCATCGCACTTGCCAAGAGCATCGGTCAGGAGATGGGCCGTAAAGGAATACGTGCCAATTCCATAGCTCCCGGATTCATTGATACTCCTATGACCCAGGCTCTTCCTGAGGATGTCCGTAAGCAGTGGATTGAAAAGATTCCTCTCCGCAGAGGCGGCACTGTTGAGGATATCGCCAATGTGGCAACATTCCTCGCTTCAGACATGTCCTCTTATGTCAGCGGAGAAGTCATTCAGGTTGACGGCGGAATGAATATGTAATCGCTTGTCACCTTTGTGGCAGAATTATCGGATCGTCTGTAGGAAACCGTTCTTGCAGACGATTTTTTCATGCAGCAAAAGGAGAGACATTATCTGAGACGTCAATATTTGATGGGGATTTGGGCAGATTGTGAAAACTTCGTAAATTTGCACAAGAATGCCTTGATGGTGGAATGGTAGACACGAGGGACTTGAGAAACAAATTTGAGTGCACTTCCCGAAAGGGGAGATGTAGAATGCCGTAAATTCAAGGAAGCCTTAACAGATCACGCTGATGGTAATCTTGAGCCAAGCCTTTATGAGGAAGGTGCAGAGACTAGACACGGCACACCTAAAGATTTTTTCCAAGGTGAAGGTATAGTCCGGACCACAAAAGAGAGGTGGCGAAAGCCATAGTGGTAAGAAAATCCCTTGGACCGAAAGGTCTGTGCGGGTTCGAGTCCCGCTCGGGGCACCTTGGAAAGAGCTAACTGACTGATTTTCAGCGGTTAGCTCTTTTGCGTGTCAATTTTTGCCGATTTTTTGCCGATTTAGGGGCGTTTTTGGCGACTTAGTG
>DBWN01000080.1:0-321 GCA_002308935.1 Bacteroidales bacterium UBA1237
AATGTGACAGGCCAGAAAAGTTTCCTTACGGAGAATTTTCTAGAAATGATACCTTACGCTGATGGTAGGTATGAATCCGTGGCTCAGACCGTGCTCCCAAAGGCTGTCACCTACGTAGCAAAGACGAGGACGGACGTCAGCCGAAAGCTGAAGAGGGAACCAGAAGGTGTACTCAAGGCCTACCTGTCCGACGATACCGTACATTGCGGCGGGATTTTCCACCCTGCTGTAAGGTACCGATCCGAATGATATGCCTGGACCTGCATACCAAGCCCATTCTCCACGGGGAGTCCACTCGGGTTCATAAAGTACCCAGTTGTA
>DBWN01000080.1:374-3547 GCA_002308935.1 Bacteroidales bacterium UBA1237
TCTGCGAAGTTGATGCCTCCCAGATAATGCTCATAACTGAGAGCTACAGGACCATAACCGACGCCAAGTCTTGCGCCGATCGCCTTGGGCTGTGCTGAAGCCGCGATTCCGAGGCAGAGAACAGCTGCGATAATGATAATAGTTCTCTTCATTGTTCAAAAATGTAAGTTCAACTTTATTGTTTTCTTTCGCTGTAATTGAATATTCACTTCAAAAATCATTCCCGTACATCTGTATCAGACGCTCTGGAAAGGCTTGCAATTGTCCACCGGATTGGAATAAATCCCGAGGAAGATGTCCCTAAGAACATCAGGCTCCTCAACTTCATACTCTTCCAGAAGAGCAAGATGATCAAGGAAGAGGGCTTTTTCTTCTTTCGTGTACCTCTTGGCATACCTGCTCCTGCCGAACCGGATGTCGTTCGCCACGTAATTATTCGGATAAAGTCTGTACCTTGACAGTATGCTCTTATCTATCAGAGTGGAGACGGACTTGTTGTACTCAATATTGGTAAGGGAATCGTATGGCTCAAGATCCTCCCGCAAAACGGGAGTCCCTACCGATATATGGACCTTCCCTTTCTGCTGGGAGATACCTGTCAAAACGCTGTTGAGATCCTCACCGGGTTTCTTGATGTACTTTCCGCGCCTTGACTGGTAAAGTTCAAGAGCCTTGAGTATATCACAAGGTTCCCACTCGTACGAAATCGACACCGGAACTATGTTGAGGTCCGCCAAAGCTGATACCTTGTCTCCCTTTCCGCTGATTCCGAACATCTTGATGATTCCCTGGTCAGTAGAGTCGTTGCCGTCTTTCGTACGTCCGTTACGCTGCGCGATCCACACGGACTCTTTGCATTCCGTGATGACGTGACGGATGTAATCAGACAGATGGACGGAGCTCATGTAGAACTCCCTGGGAGAACCCCCTCTTTCCACTCTGAACATCTTGTTCGAACGGCCGACATCGATTATCAGCTGCCCGGTCATCAGGTTCGCGCCGAATGTGATCTGAGTGGTCGGGAAGCCGGCGTCAAAAAGTTTGTTCTGCAGAAGGGACGCGTCCAGCATTATGTCCCTATGGTTGGAGATGAAAAGGTAAGGAGTGGAGCGGTCAAGCTTTTCAAGACCCTCAATGGAAAGGGAGGTAATGCTCCTTTTCTCAATGATGTCATTGACATACCACATCACCTTCCCCTGGAACTCGTCAACGGTCCTTATCTGCCTTACCATGCTCCGTATATCCTCCTGACGTTTGTCAGGGAAAACATACGAAGCAAGAAAAGCGAAGGTATCATCTTCCGCTATCCTCTGCATGGCCGCAGGGATCTCCTCATCGAAATAAGGCCTTATGTCGTCAAAACGGGAGTCTATTCTCATTGTATGTTGTCGGTCACTTTGCAGGTTGGAGTCTTCCGGAACGGCGATCAATGAATTTCACGGGTTTGCGTCCGGTCTCTGGCATGGTTATACGGCGGATCTCATCAACAGGAGCGACCTCCACACGGGGAGCCACTCTGAGCCTTGAACGGAAACGGTCCTTGAGGTCCTTGACCGGATCGAAATCAGGCGTCCCGCGAAGGCCGATCTTGACAAGCACATCATCGGTTCCGGCTTCACTGTCCTGCACGAAAATCACATAATTGGCGACATACTCAGCATTGTCAAGCACATCGTTGATTGCCGGAGGATAAAGGGTGGTGCCTTTAAGCTTGATCATGTTGTTCTTGCGACCGACAAGAGGTGTGAGGCGGTAGGAGTTCCTGCCGCAACCGCACTGGTCAACGATACGTGCCGCGATATCACCGGTCCTGAACCTCAGAAGAGGCATGCCCTCTACTCCAAGGGTGGTCACTACGATTTCTCCCGGTTCCCCGTCAGGAACGGGCATGTCGTCTTCTCCGATTATCTCGACTATGATGAGCTCAGGATGGACATGCCCTCCCTTGCCCATAGGGCATTCGGAGAAGGTCGCGCCCATCTCTGTAGATGAATACGTCGCGTACAGTTCAACATCCCATTGGTCGTGGATCTTTGATCCCAGAAGATTGAGAGAGAAGTCCTGATTCCTCAGGCCTTCACCGATGCCGATGATCTTCTTGATACTGGATGAACGGTAATCGATGCCATGCTCTTTTGCGTAGTCCAGAAGCCTCAGAATGAAGGAAGGCACGCACATTATCGTGTCAGGTTTTATCCTTTTGATGGTGTCCCACTGGAGTTCAGGGATTCCGTTACCTACCCTGACGACTCCGGCTCCGAGTTTCCTCAGACCAAGGAAATACGCCAATCCGGCCATGAACCTCTTGTCGATGGTGGTCATCAGCTGGACTACGCTGTCCCTGGTAAGACCGGCGCAAGAGAAAGATTTCATCTCATTGTAGGCCAACCTCTGAAGGTCATTCTCAGTACAGCAGAAAGTGACCGGATCACCGAGTGTACCTGAAGTCGTTATGAAATCTATCACATCCCTTCTGGGGACGCAGAGGAAATCATCACCGAAAAGCTGCAGGTCCTTCTTGGTCGTGAAGGGGATCTTCACAAGGTCATCAATATGACGGATGCGTGAAGGGTCAATCCCGCATTTTGAGAACATCCTCTTATAAAAAGGAGAATTCTTCTCAAGGAAGGACAGGGCTGTCCTCATCCTCCCTTCCTGGAAGTCCCTTATCTCCTCAACGGAGCGGAATTCTATGTCATTCTTCGGATCGAATCCGTCCCAAAGTGAATTGAATATACTGTCAGACATCTATGGTTCTGTTATCTTTCTGTTTTCTTGTATCAGTTGGATGCCACCCTGAAAGAAGGAATGGAATCAAGCCAGCCCCGGAGTTCCCCGTACCAAGGAGCCGACTGGGATGATGCCCCGAAACCGTGCCCTCCATTCTCGTATTGGATATACCTATGGAAAATCCCTCCCGCCTCAAGTGCTTCATCCATCACTTCGCTGTTGCGGTAATCCACCGTGGGATCATCAACGCAGTTGACAAGAAGTACAGGCGGCATGTATGAAGGAACGTGTTTCTCCATAGAAAGAGCGTCCCTCATGGACGGATCATTCTTCTTCCCGCCGAGAAGCCCTCTTCTTGAACGGGCATGGACTATCTCCTCATCGGACATGGTCACGACAGGATATACCGAAACTATGAAGTCCGGCCTTGAGGCCATCTCTCC
>DBWN01000080.1:3599-4795 GCA_002308935.1 Bacteroidales bacterium UBA1237
TATGAAGACGCATTCTCTCTGACTGATTTCACGGTCTTACGGAGATCATTCAGCATGTCCGGGTAATGTGTCTGGGGAATGGCTAGCGGACCGAAAAGAAGATACCTGGTTCCGGCATGACGGTAATTGAGAACGAAAGCCGCGATTCCGTCATCACACAACTTCCGCCCCACATCGGTACCCTCGACTGTCTTGGAAAGCCAATGGTAACTGCCTCCGGGGCAGACTATGACAGCTTCACCTGTAGCCCGGGACGGGTCCGGTATGAAAGGAATGACCTTCTGGGCAGAAGAAATTATGCCAAACCCCATGAAAAAGGAAAGGCATACGATGATTGTACAGATGTTCCGTGAAATCCTGTCCAAAGTCAACCTCGAATTACGGAAAACAAATATACAACAATTCGGGGAAAACCGGAAAGGTATGATCCAATTAGAGGGCTTGGCTCGCTTCAGACTGTTCAAAGACTATATTCTCCGGCAAAGATGAGATATTTCTGCAAAGGTCGATGTTTTCGGAAGAAGGGTCACGGGCTATCACTTTGACATCCCTGTTTACAAGAGCATAGACAAGGGCATGTTCCCCCTGACCGCAGTTATCTATCACCTTCGTTCCGTCAGTCTTGGCGAAGAATTCCTCGCCAGGCAGATCGCGAAGGGCTTTCCTTGAGTTCCTCTCGACCTCAGTTCCCTTATAGATGTATTTGTAGCGGACATAACGGGCCACGTATTCCGGAGTCTCGATCCTGTCTCTCATGGAAGAGTACTTTTCACGGAAAAGAGCCGTGAAAGACTTGGCAAGAGCATGATAATCCCCTTCCACCTTGTAATCCTGCCCGACTTCCACATTGATTTCACCTTCACGGAGCATGAGTTCCTTCTTGGGCAGCACATATCCGGGGCCGTGCAGGAACATTGTCCTTACCGGTACCCCTAGTGCGCCTGCCAGCATGAAGGCACCTTTACGGAAACGCGCTATCGAGCAGTCCGCGCTCCTTGTCCCTTCGGGGAAGATGACAACGGAATACCCCCTTGAAACCAATCCCCTTATCCTTTCGACATTCGCATCCATTCCGTCCGACGCGGGATAGAACTCCGCTTTTCGTATGACGTACCCGTAGAAAGGATTGTTCCAGGCCCAGTCGTTGGTGAGGAACACCATCTTGGGATGAAGGGCCATCAGCGCAATGATATCCA
>DBWN01000170.1:0-1350 GCA_002308935.1 Bacteroidales bacterium UBA1237
GACGATTTCCTGAACATCCCGACGAATCCGGATGAAGTTTTCCTCGATCGTTTCCTGAATCAGTTCGCCTATCTGCCGATCCGCTTCTTCAGACAGGATCCTTTCAACCTCCCTGTCTGTCAGTGACCGGATTGTCGCGTCCACCCGCTGCTCCATGATATCCTCAGATTCAATAACGCCATCCTGGACTATCCGGTCAATCGCCCAACTCCGGAGAATCCCTGCTCTCATCCGGGGTTCATGCACCGACTCGATAATCTCCGATTCCCCGAAATCAGTCATTTGCGGGAGTTTCCGATTCGTCTTCCGCCTCTCTTTCTGGCGTTCGTTGTCAATCTGGATTTCGCCACAGAAAAACTTCTTGAGGATAGGCGTAGCGTTGTTGTCGGCCACCTTGCCGAAAAAATACCCCTGCGTGAGCGTCTCGATCTTCGAAATGGGCATAAGTTCCTCCTGATGGAAAGAGATCGAGACAGATTCAGAGTCGATGTTCTGCGTCTGGCTCTGCTGTTCTCGGAACTCCTTGCCGAAGGATTTGTTCAAGTCCTCGGCCGTCTTGCCGTTCACCTGGCCGCTGAAGATATTGCCCACGGTGTTGAAGATGACGTCCGCCTCCTTCTGGGAGTAGTCCCGGATGAGCTGGGACTTGTCCTGCGCCCCGATGACAATAGCCACCTTGTTCGACCTGGCGGTCGCGATGAGGTTATCCAGCCCCTTAATAAATATAGTGGGCAGCTCATCCAACAGGACGCCACACTTTCGTTTTCCCTTGTGGTTGATGAGCTTGATCATCCGGGAAGTGAATAACGAAAGTGTCGTCCCATAAATCTGTTGCCGGTCCGGATCATTGCCGATGCAGATGGTCTTCGGATCATCAGGGTTGTTCAAGTCCAGCCGGAAGTCATCACCGGAGAGCACCCAGTACAGGGCCGGTGAGGCCATCTTATTCAGCGGGATAGTCGCCGAAGCAATCTGTCCCTGGAGCTGGTCCTGGGCACCGGCGGCCAAAGCTGATGCAAAGGGCTTGATCTTCGTCTCGAGCTGCGGATACAGCGAAAGGATAGTAAAAATCTTCTTGTAGTCGATGGACATCAGTTCGATCACATGAGGGAAGGTGCAGTACTTCCCTCCCTCATAGATGGAAAGGAAGAAGATGATGGCATCCAGGTACACCTTCGCGGACATCGCGAAGAAGTCCTCCTTCTCCACAGTACCCGGGGCGACATTCTTCATCACGATATCGGCGATTTCAGCCGAATCGGCGGGGTCCTGGATGTACGAAGGATGGATTGGATTACAGCGGTTGGAGTAGCGTGGATCCTTGAAGTTGATGACATAGAACTTGGGAGC
>DBWN01000170.1:1403-2598 GCA_002308935.1 Bacteroidales bacterium UBA1237
GGGTACTTGCGCAAGGTTTCATTGTACACGACTTCCGTGAGATCCGGGAACTTATAGTCGTACACGAACATACTGTACCCTTTCTCCACCATTTGTTCAATGAATGGATTATATACGGAATACGATTTGCCAGATCCTGGGCTTCCCAGGACCATCGTCGCCCGGAACGGGTTCACCACGTTGATCCAGCCGTTGTGAATCTTCTTATGGTACTGGTATTTCGTCGGGATGTTGATGGAATCCGGCGTATTGATGAGCTCGTCACATTGCTCGAATGTCTCATTGACATCGTTCTCCGCCCGTTTGAAAGAGGACAGATTCCGGCTGATCATGGCGACGGACCAGGCGCACATCGTGAATCCCAAGGCGGTCGTCACAATATATATCGCTGCACGAGGATGCAACGAATACAGGGCAAGTCCGACCAGGAACATGGCACCGACAATCCACCAATTCACTGTCATACCCTTTCCCGACCTAACCACATGACTGACCACCATGAGGAGGAAAGCCCAGCATTTCGTAATCAGATGGGACCTGAAGAGACCGCCTGCCCGAAGATCGAGCATAATCCTCTGCAAGGCAGGATGCGTCAAGCCCGAGGTCACGAAAACCGGTTGGGCATAATAGAAGATATTCATCGCAAGGATGACATAGGCTGCGATGAGCAGGAAGAAGTAGATCTTCTCGTATTCGCGTTTCTCCGGCGACATTGTTTAATTTGGTCAGTGCCTTTTCCTTATGATTCTCTGTTTCTTCTTCCTGAACACCTTTGAATCATCCCTAGATGCCGAACCGAAATCGCCCGCGCGACCAAGCACCCCGGAGGCCACTCCGAGAGCGGCATCCACCGTATCGACTTCACGTTCTTCGACAACAATCTCTGAGCTGTCATAGTCTTCCCCTGCCCCCTCACGGTAGGACGGGGTCCTTGTGGGTTCTTCCTCCAACACGCGAGAAGAATTCTCAAGAGTAAGAACAGCCGCTTCTTCCTTAAGTGAAGCAGTTCGCCATCGCGTATCCGCCTCCCTGTAGGCGGAAGTCGTTATTCCGGGCAGTTCAGAACCCCTCAAGACAGTCTTGGACCAATCATCAACAAACGTCGCTCCGTAAATGCCCCCCTTCCGGGAGCGGAATACCGAGGCGTGGATACCCCGCCTGGCAAGGATCGATACGAATGAATCCTCGCTGCGGG
>DBWN01000170.1:2639-2808 GCA_002308935.1 Bacteroidales bacterium UBA1237
CTTTGACTCAAAAAGACCGTATAAGTCCTCCTTCATTTCCTGGCCACTGATCACACGAGCCACAGGTTTCCCGTCAGGACCAGCTCCTTGGATTACAATGTCGGGACCGGTCGGGGTGTCTCTAGTGTCCATGATAAGACCTTTTGAGGCACAGACCGCCTTGAGCTGC
>DBWN01000131.1:0-3249 GCA_002308935.1 Bacteroidales bacterium UBA1237
ATCATTCACAGCGATGTCATGGACATGGACATCAAGTACAGCATCTGGCTTCCTCCCGAGTACAAAGAAGACGGGAGCTACCCTGTCCTGTATCTTCTACATGGCTATGAATTCTTGGAAGCCGATGCCAAAGACGCCCATAACGGCTGGCTGTCTAAAGGCAATCTCAACACTAAGGCGAGCGAATATGTATGGGACGGAGGCGTGCCCTTCATCATCGTGACGCCTAATGGCCAGAACGCGTTCTATAGGGACGATTTTGACACCCGGCATCTCAAATACGGGACATTCTTCCTGGACGAGTTCATCCCCCAGATCGAGCAGAAGTACGGTGGAAACGGTAAAAGGGCGATAGCTGGCCTTTCTATGGGAGGTTACGGGACGCTCTACCACACACTTCTTAATCCCTCCAAATGGACTTACGCCTACGGATGCTCCCCTGCAATCATGGACCTTGAGAATATGGTCAAGAGCTGCGACAAGTCAAAACTTCCCGGAATCACCCTTGAAACCGGAATAGACGATGCCACAGTTTCACTCCAGTCGGTAACGCATTTTTCTGATATACTCAAAGAGAACGGAATCAACCACGAACTGATCACCAGGAACGGCGGCCACACATGGCCTTTTTGGCAGTCCTGCCTCCCGAAGATCCTGAAAAAGACCGGTGAAAGTTTCAGATAGGTCCCCGATACAGGTTTATGTGAAACAGCGTCCTCAGGAATTATCCCGGGGACGCTGTTTTGATTTACGGCCAAGGACGGAAATGTTCTGCGGGCCAGATAATGAACGGTCAGCATTTCAACCAACTGCTGAGATGCTGACCTACGAAAAGTAAAAGCCGTCTCCCGCATCAAAGGTGACGGGAGACGGATGCACATAAACACTATTTGAACGCCTTCTGGGCGAACTCAGTAAGATACATTCTCCAGTTGCGCCAGATATGGCCGCCTGAAGTCTCGCGATACTCATAAGGGAAGCCGTTCTGGTCGAGATATTTCCTCAAGCCCTCATTGGCGCTGTAAAGGAAATCGGTCTCTCCAATTGCTATATAGTACAGCTTGGGCTTCGCATTGAACATCGCCTTCATCTTGGACTGGAACTCCGAATACTGGGCCTGATTGTCAGCGGAAGGTACGGAAACAGCTGCAGAGAAAAGGCCGATGTATCCGAACTTGCCAGGATTCAGAAGCGAGGTCTGATAAGAATGCCCTCCTCCCATTGAAAGGCCGCAAATCGCCGTATTGGCGGGTCCTGTAAGAACACGGTAATGCGACTCGACATATTTCATGATATCGCCGAAGCTCTCAGGGATTCCGGTCTTTGCCGGAGGGAATCCGGCGCCACCGCTCATGCTGGTGACATACATTCCGGCAGACCATTCGCCGGGAGCCGCAGAGGTATTGGGATTGCCGTTGGGCATAACCATGATACAAGGTTTGACTTTTCCGGCTGCGATGAGGTTGTCAAGGATCTGGGCCGCCCTACCGAGGTTGGGCCAAGCGTCCTCGTCACCACCGGCTCCATGGAGGACATAGAGAACCGGATATTTGGTCTTGTTCTTGGGAGCGTCGTATCCTGCAGGAGTGTAGACCGTAAGACGGCGGTTAAGACCCAATGCAGGAGAATCGTACCAAACCTTGGAGACATCCCCGTGAGGTACTTTGTTAACGCTGTAAAGATCACCCTTGTCGCCTTTGTCCTTGGTAACGATAAGGATATTTGACCAGGTGGCGACATCACGGAACATGTAGATGTTTGAAGGATCGAGGGTGGTCACTCCGTCAACCTTGAACACATAGGAGTAAAGTTCCGGTTCAAGGACATCGGTAGTGTACTCCCATACACCGTCCTTCTCAACCAGGTCGACAGTTGCCGGCATGTCCATCCTGATGTTGCCCATCTGTGAAGAGATGGGAGGGATGACATCACCTGTAAGCTGCACCTTGCGGGCTTTTGGCGCGATCAGACGGAAAGTCACTGTTCCGTCAGGGTTGATCTCAGGAGACTTGGCGGTCTGTCCGCCCATAAGTGACTGCTGTGCCATTGCGCTTACTCCAAGCGCCATCGCTGCAATTACGAGGAAGAACTTTTTCATATGCATGTACATTATTTGAATACCTTCTGTGCGAATTCAGTGAGATAAAGCCTCCAGTTGCGCCATATGTGGCCTCCGGGAGTCTCACGATAGACGTAATTGTACCCTTGAGCGTCAAGCCAAGCGCGGTACTGCTCAGTAGAAGCATAGAGGAAGTCAGTCTTACCCATCGCTATGAAATAAAGCTTGGGCTTCGCTGCGAAAACGCTGCGGATCTTGCCCGCATACTCGGTATTGGAGGCGAGGTTCTCGGAGAAGCTCTTTCCCCTCTCCGAATTCGGAATGGAGATCGCTCCGGAGAAGATTCCGACATAACCGAACTTGCCGGGGTACATGTTGGTGGTCTGGAATGTGTGGCCTCCACCCATTGAAAGTCCGCAGATTCCGGTGTTGGCTGCTCCGGTAAGCACGCGGTAGTTGGCCTCAATGTACTTCATGATATCAGGGAAAGCCTCAGGAATGGTGGCTTTTCCGGGACCGAACTGGTTGCTGCTGCCCATGGCAGGGACATACTGTCCGGCAGACCATTCACCGGGAGCGGCTTCACAGCTGACGTTTCCGTTGGGCATGACCACGATCATGGGTTTAGCCTTGCCTTCAGCGATCAGGTTGTCAAGGATCTGCGCTGCCCTTCCGAGTTCACTCCATGCATTCTCATCACCTCCGGTTCCGTGGCAAACGTAAAGGACAGGATACTTGGTCTTGTTGCCGGCATCATAATAACCTGCAGGGGTATACACTGTCATACGCCTTGTCATACCGAGTTTGGGTGAAGGATACCATACTTTGGCAACACTTCCGTGAGGAACGTCATTGGCGGTATAGTAGTAACCGGGATCATCTTTCTGACGGGTGACAAGCACAATGTTCGTATAGGTAGCGATGTCCCTGTTCATATAGACATTGGAGGGATCGAGCATCCTCACTCCGTCAACATTGAAACTGTATGAATAGAGTTCACCCGGCAGAGGGACTGTGGTGTATTCCCATACGCCGTCCTTCTCGACCATGTCAACAGTTGTGGTCGCATCGGTTGCGCCCTCAGGAATGGCTGTCAGGAAATCACCCGAAACGGTAACTTTGCATGCCTTAGGAGCCCTCAGACGGAAAGTCACGCTACCGTCAGGATTGACCTCGGGGGATTTGACATT
>DBWN01000131.1:3321-16298 GCA_002308935.1 Bacteroidales bacterium UBA1237
TTTCTTCATGATAAAGATGTGTGGTCAGGTTTATTGTCCTGCCCACTGACGGCAGAACTCCAAAAGTCCCTCCTTGGTGTCAGGAGCTTTCTTGTTGGACTTGAACCAGGCTTCGATATCCGCCTTCTTGTCCGGGAAGCACTTCTGGAAGTTCTTCTTGCTTGTGGGCATGACCTCGTTGTCTACGCTCAGAAAAACCGTTTCCGACATACGATAAGGATAGGACTTGACGTTCTCCAACTGGTATAGCTGACCTCCTGAAGCGAAAGCACCATATTCCTGGATGGATGTCGTCTGGGAAGCCATTCCATAACCACCTGTCTTACTGTCGCTCATCACAAGAACGTCACGCTTCACGGCAATGCCGACCTCGTCGGTCACAGGTACAAGTCTATAGAAAGAGCCTTGATTCCACAGGAATGTGACTCCATCAATGACCACCTTGGTAATAGCATCGTCTTTATCTGCCGCCAACTCCTGACCGTTACGGTCTTTGAAGCGGATACTGTTGTCCAGAGCACAAATATTGAAAGTCCCTTGGACAGGGGGCCTACCATTGTATACTATGCTGCCTTTTCCGAAAGAAGGCATAAGATAGAACACATCCTCCGGTATGCTGTTCCCCTCCTGCGCGGACAAGGACAAAATTGAAAGCAGCAGTATGAATACAGTATAAGCCAGACGTTTCATGTGAAAACAGTTTTTCAGTTTTTACTGCAAATATTGTACGACAAAATGGGCCGGAGTAGCCCCCGGCCCAAATCATCATAATTCAGATTACTCCCAATCAGTTACTTCAGTGATTGTGCTGAAATCAGCAGAAACCTTGTAAACTGCAGAGTAGTTGTACATTTCGTTCGGGTTCACAGTACCGTCGGACTTGTACTCAGCAGGGTGATGGATGGTCTTATGGGGAGTCTTCGCAATAAGATCATTCCAGTTGCTGAAGTCTGAAGCGAGTTCGCCCCAAGGGAACTTGTCCATATCAACGGTGTCCTCATCCCAAGCGGGAACAACGGAGCAATGAGTCGCCATGACACCAATGCGGACATAGTGAGGCTGGCTGTATTTGAACTCATTGTTGTTTCCTCCGGTAACGTTCACGCGAAGTTCATAATTGCCGGGCTCACCGAATCCAGTGGAAGCGGTGGCGTCTTTGAAATTGTTGTGAGCCTTGCCGACGAAACGGTCCTGGGCACCCATGAAGAATACCCTGATACCATTGGTCTTGCTGGCGTCACCATGCTCGACAGTGCACTTTGCCACAAGCTGCTTGGCAGCTGCATCATAAGTGATGTTCACGTTCTTTACCCTCGCATAAGGAGTAACCTTGAAGTCATGGGTGTTGCTTCCCTTCTTTATCGAGAACTGCTCGGTAATAGGATAGTAACTGGACGTGAGAGTCTGGATTCTGTAGTCCCCGGCAAATACCAGATTATTGGTATAAGTACCGTTTGTACGAGCATACCAAGTCTGTGCGGAAGGAGAGAAGGTACCCTTCTCCGGTACGAAGTTCTCTTCGTAAATCGTGAAAGAGTAACTGTCTCCACTGCCTACACCGAGCATTACAGGGTCATTGGTGCCCGCGTCGATGAATTTACCGGTGATGGTTGCATCATAGCCTTCCATGTTGTCGAACTCGAACCAGTCGCATGACACTGCCATCAGAAGGACAGGAATGAAATACAATATCTTTTTCATACTTGAATACATTTTAAGATTACTCCTGGCTCGGGTTCTTTTCAATCTGGTTCTTGTCCGCATTACTAATGCCGTTGTAATAAGCACGATAGTCACGGATGTACAGACCATTGGGGTTGAAGGCGACATCTCCATTGTACACGTTCGCACGGACGAGGATGTACTTGGCTGTGCTACCCCTAAGGTCAACCATAGGAACGAGAGAACGCTTGCGCTCAGCATTGGTGGAACCGAATACATATGCACGACGGCGATGGAGAGTATAAGGAAGATCGTACTCGAAAGCAAGCTCAACACGGCGCTCGTGAAGGACATTCTCAATAGTGAGTTCGATGTCATCCTTGAATGCGGCACGGTGACGGATATCGTTCAGGAGCTTCTTTGCAAGTCCCTTATCTCCCTGACCGCTCTCGGCGACAGCCTCAGCATAGTTGAGGAGAACCTCGGCATAACGGATATCAGGCCAAGGATTGGTCGAATAAAGGAGAGCTGAAGAAGGATCAAGGAACTTGGCTATACCGAAACCGGAATTGTACCAGTTGCCGGCATTGTCATTGTCCATGAGGTGGAATCCTGAGTAGTCGCTTTCGAACTGTCCACCGAAGGTGTAGTAGGTCACGCCACCAAGTTCAGCGTTGTCATCATTGTAGACGGTGTATTTACCGTCAGGTTTGATGATTCCGCCCTGGATGTTGATCTTGGTATTACGGAAGGTGCAACCAGGATATACTACGTGAGCCTGGAAACGTGCATCCTTGTTAACGAAAGCCTGAGAAGGGTCATCATACTTGATGAAATCAGTATTGACGTCGAATCCTGTCTGTCCAGGAAGACCGAGGTTGGTGACATATTGATTTTCAACACCGTCATTGCGGGTCTTCACAGTACCGTCGACACGACCCCTGTTGCTGTCGTAATCGTCGAATGCGTCAACGAGGTTGAGTGTAACGGAATAACGTCCCCACTGCCAACCGCTACCGTTAGCGTGCACCTGATGAGGAGAGTTACCGTAGTCAAAACCGTTGGTCGATGTAGCTTGACCAAGTTCATAGCTCCTTCCAAAGATGAATTCATCATTCTGACGGGCTACGAAAAGTTCCTGAAGGCTCTTCTTTGCATCAGCCACACTTGCAGGAGATGTGCCTCCATGAAGTGAATAGACACCGGAATTGATGACCTTCGCACATGCATCAATGCACTTCTTGTAATACTCATTGGCATAGGAAGCTTCCATGTAAGTAAGCTTCTTGCTGACTGCAGTATACTTGCTGTCTATAGGAGCTTTCCCCCAATACTTGGAAACTGAAGCGGCATAGAGAGCTGCACGTCCTTCAAGAGCATAAGCGGCATACTTGTTTGCACGATAGCTGCTTGCACCGAAGGTCTCAGGAAGAAGGTCAGCTGCTTTCTCGAACTCAGCGATGACATAGTCCCAAGTCTCTTTCTCGGTCTTTCTGGGATAGAGCAGGCCGCTGATGTCTTCGCCTCCATCGTACTTGTCATCAAGGGGTTCCTCAACGATGGGGACACCACCCAATGTACGGACCATACCGAAGTAGTAATATGCCCTGATAAAGTGGGCTTCTCCAAGCATGTTGTCGCGGACAGCTTCACTGATGGCTCCTTTTTCATACGCCAGCTGAATCTGATTGAAAAGCTTGTTAACAGCACGGATATTGGAATAGCTCCAGAAACTGGTGGTGCTGATGCTGTATGAAGCGCCATGAGTGGAAGTAGCATCCAGAGTATTCTGGTCATTGGTAGAGAAAGCTCCCATAGGGATGTTCTGGTATGCTACGGAAAGCAATCTCATCAAACCTGCTTCGCTGGAAACCAAGTCGTTCTCGGACATCTTTGTAAGGTCCCCTTCGAGACTGTCAAAGATCTTATCACAAGAAACAAAGTTGAAAGCGAGTAACAGGGCAGCAATATATGTAAATACTTTTTTCATTTCACATTCAGATTAGAAGTTAATGTTCACACCGAGGCTGAATGTCTTCATGATCGGAGCACCACCGCCACCGCCGATCCATCCGAAGTTACGCTCAGGATCGTAAGGTTTGAGCAGCTTATTACAGAAGGTCAGCAGGTTGGTACCGCTGGCATATACCCTCAAGCCCTTGAGGCCGATCTTGCTTATGACGTTACGAGGAAGGTTGTAACCCAACTCGACACTCTTGAGACGAAGATATGTAGCATTGATCCAGTTGTAAGGCTGGTTGAAACGGTAAGTTCCGTTACCCCAAGTGGTGTAACCACCGGAAGTAGTGGTAAGTGCAGGCCAATAACCGCCAACCCACTGGGAATTGGGATCGAATGGATCAGCATATCCGTCCGCAAGGTGGAAACGGTCCATATAGGTATCGAATACCTTGTAGAAGTAACCGAATCCGTAAGGTCCTGACAGGGAGACATACTTGTGGTCCATGGTCGCACCGCTGAAGGTTGCGTTGAAATCGAGGTTCTTCCAGTTGACGAAGATCATGAGACCGAACTGAAGAGGGGGGTTGGCACCGCCGCCCATGAAGGAGCTTGCGGTCTCTCCCCAAGAGTAATACTGGTCGCGGTCGTTGATGACGCCGTTGCCGTCACGGTCCTCAATCTTGTACATACCGGGAAGAAGATCACTTGCATTGCTGCCAGTATAAACATTGTAGTCATTGATTTCAGCCCAGTTCTGGAACTGTCCGCCGGCCCATTCATAATATGTGCCGCTGAGTGCATTGCTCCAACGTCCTTCCATGAAGCTCTTGTAGTAGGCCTCATGAGAGCCATAGATAGATGTCTCTGCGGAAGCGATCTTGGTCTGACGCTGACGTGAGAATGTGGCGGTAGCGGTAACTCGGTAATTGACTTTACCGATATGATAACGATGGGTCAACTGAAGGTCGATACCGACGTTCTGACGCGAGTTGAGGTTGTATGAAGGAAGTGAGATTCCGTAGAAATCAGGTACGGAGTTGGCGTAGATACTGTTCGCTCCGATACCGGTGATATTGCGCCAGAACCAGTCGACGGAACCGCCGATGATACCGTTCTTGATCTCAAAGTCGAAACCGATGTCGGAAAGACGCACGTGCTGCCAAGAAAGGATGGTTTCTGCGGCTGAATTGTTGGCGTAACCGTTGATAGGAATACCAGGGTCAAACACATACTGTCCTGAAGAAGAGTATCCGAGTTGCCATGCATATGCATTACCCTGTGTAAGGGATGACTGGCCGTCAGACCAACGGAGCTTGAAGTTGTTCAGCCAAGGAAGGTTCTCCTTGACGAACTTCTCCTCAGAGACTCTCCAACCGAGAGAGTAAGCAGGGAAGAAGCCCCAGCGGTGACCGGGAGCATAAAGGTAGCTACCGTCAAGACGTGCCGAAACCTCAGCAAGATACTTGCCCTGGTAGTCGTATGTGAAACGGGCGAGATAACCGGCCTGAGCTGTTGAGCTACGGGAACCGCTTGCTGTCTGGGTATCACTGGTACCTGAACTTACGGTGTCATGGGTATAGAATGCACCGAACTCCCTACCGCCGTTGAGATTGCTGTTCCAACCCATTCTGGTTTCGACAGCGGCCATTCCGGTAAAGTTGTGCTGTCCCCAACGATGGCTGTAGTTCGCCTGGAGCTTACCGTAGAGCTGCTGGCTCTTGTTCCACGACTCGGAGTACCTGCTGGTACCCTTATTCTCAAGGAACTCGTTGGTCTTGTAATCATAAATAGGGACAGCTATATCAAGCAGGTTGGTCTGACGCTGATTCACATTGAATGAAGCGAAAGCATCGAGAACCAATCCCTTGAGGAACGGAGCGTCGTACTTGAGATCGAGGCTGTTGTTATAGCTGTTCATCTTTGTCTGGCTGTAACCCATGGCGTCAATGTCAAGGATAGCAGCGGGATTCCAGTGCTCTCCGTTCGCGGTTGAATAGTGACCGACTATTTCATTGCCGTTGGCATCAAGTGCGAGAGGTCCTATATCAGGCTGAGAATAACCCACATAGTACCAGAAGTTCATCTCGGAGTTCGAGGTGGAGATACCGATACGGTGGTTGAAATCGAACGAAGACTGGTATACTGCGGTCAGATGATCCGTGATTTTGGTAGTGAGGTTGCCCTGGAAGTTGAAAGCTTTGTAACCCAGCTTGTCACCATTGAGGATACCCTTATCCTGATTGAAACGGGTACTGAGGTAGTACTGAGTCTGGTTGTTACCTCCGCTGACGGAGACAGTGTGGTTCTGCTGGAACGAATACTTCTTCATGACAACTTTGTGCCAGTCAGTTCCTTTGTATCCAATCTCACCCCTTTCAGCCTTAGCAATCTCATCATCACTATAATAACCGTCGGCTGCACGGGAGTTGGCGAGCATTTCGTTACGGAACCTCATGTATGTGGGAAGATCAACTTCGTCAGGAATAGCTGTAGGAATACCGAAAGAAAGAGTGTTGGAGTAACGGACACTAGGCTTGCTGACTGCACCCTTCTTCGTAGTTACGAGGATGACACCGTTTCCAGCGCCCATACCGTAAATTGAAGCGGATGCGTCCTTAAGCACTGAGATGCTCTCGATATCTTCCGGGTTCAACTGGGAAAGGATAGCGGAACTTGAATTGCCGTAACTGCCATAGTTGAAGCCACGTCCACGCCTCTGGGCGGTTCGGACGACGCCATCAACCACAACCATAGGTTCTCCATTGAAACCACGGATGTTAAGGTCGGTGTCGAAGTCTCCAGCACCTCCGGAAACCTGATGGATCAGGAGGCCAGGAACCTTACCCTGGAGGGATGCGGTCACATCGGACTGTTTTGTAGCAGTGAGTTCCTCTTCACGGATGTTCGTGATAGCGGAGGTAAGGGAAGCCTTCTTGGTCGTACCATAACCGACGACGACAGTCTCATCGAGGGTTGTGCTCTCCTCATTGAGAGTAATCGTCAACTGGGAAGACGTAGCCTTGACCAGAAGGGTCTCATAACCGATTGCTGAGACCTCGAGGTCCGCTCCGGTAGGAACCGTGAGGGTGAAGTTACCGTCAATGTCAGTTGCGGCACCGTTTGTCGTACCGGACTGCAGTACAGCCGCTCCGATAACGGGTTGCTTTTCTTGATCGATAACCTTACCTTTCACCGTAATCGTGTTCTGCGCCAACAGCATCGGCATGCACAGCAGGAAGCCGCACAGCGCTGAAGCAAGACGCTTGAATGAAATAGCTTTCATCTTAATCATACGATTAATAATTGAGTTAATAAAATATGGGTTGATAGATAAGATGTCTACTGTATGTTCAACTGTGCCTTGACAGACTCTGCATTCGGTGCGTTTATCACCTTGCATTCGTCGTCCAGGTAGAGGGTAGCACCGCCTACGGGATCGTATGGCGGCCATTGGGGAAGGCAATCCACGTTGGGATCGCCTGTACGCATGAAGGAGAGCAGGGATTCGGACATCTTGTCAGCAAGAGCCCGAGGGCGAGCTCCGCCTCCGGTATGTGTCAGCATGAGATCCGTATTACGGAACCAGAAACAAATGTCAAGACAGTGGAAGGCACCCTTCTTACCGTCAAAGAGAGGAGGGTTGAAGCCGAAGCATGCCAGATATACGGGAGCATCCTGGCCAGACTTGGCGTCGACAGCGGGGCGCATCCTCTCGCTGCCTGACAGTTCACCAGAAGTAGCACAGAATATCATTGGAACATTGTTCGAAGGACAGTTCTTGTCCGAATAGAACGTCCCCATCGGGACATTGAAGCCGTCTCCGACAGGACCGAAAGCGCCTCTCATCATTCCGTTGGAGTGGTCCTTAGAATAGTCACGCGCGCATGCGTCCGCGAAGTCAAGGTATTCTCTCCAAGACATGTCCAGAAGCTTCTGCATACCTCCAGCCTTCTTGGCTATGTACTCGCCGAGGCCGGCGCTGAAATTGGTGTCAATCGCACCGGTTATGTTGCCGCTCAAAGCAACAGCCTTTGAGAAAAGGCCTTGTGTCTGGGCCATAGCGACAAGTGTGCAAACCTTCGCTCCTCCGCCGGACTGTCCCATGATGGTGACATTGGAAGGATCTCCACCGAAATTGGAGATGTTATCCTTCACCCAACGGAGTGCAGCCACGATATCGAGGATACCGGCATTCCCTGAATCTGAATATTTCGGATCGACTTTCGAGAAATCGGTGAAACCGATGGGACCAAGGCGATGATTGAGGGAAACGAACACTATGTCTCCGTAGCGGCTGATGTTCTCACCGTTGTACCCGTCCTGTTCGATACCGTTACCGGAAGTGAAACCTCCGCCATGTATCCATACTAGGACAGGACGCTTCTCCGCATCCAGACCAGGAGTCCAGACGTTGAGCCGTAGGCAGTCTTCACTGACATCATCGTAGTTCCAATGGTCAGCGAAAGTCTGGTCAGTATTCCGGTATTTGCCTTCTACACGTTGGGGTGCGGAATTACCGTAATAGACCGCCGGAAGGACACCGTCCCATGGCTCCGGAGGCTGAGGGGCACGGAAGCGGTTCTCCCCGGATGCAGGAGCACCGTATGGAATGCCCAGGAAAGTGTAAACGTTCCTGAGTATATAACCACGGACTTTACCGTATCCGGTCTGTGCCACCGCTATGTCCTCTCCGATATAGAGCTGTTGAGCGTCTGGGTCAAGGCAGCCCGCCTTAGAATTTGAATTGCCCGAGCATGCTCCCGCAATTGCCGCCATCGCAGCAAGAAGGACAAGAGAATAAAAACGCTTTTTCATAACAGGGCTGTATTTGGGTTGGTCTCAGTAATACACTGTTTCACGAATGCAAAATTACCCTAAACCGTTTCAACGGACACTCCAAAAATGACGGAAAACTCTCCCGCACGTACACGCATTGTGCGAGATGTCCAAACCACTCTACCGGATGTCCGAAAATGAGGATTCCGACATCTGGAACGCCAGAAAGCCGGTATACGCTTCAAGTACTCACACGGAAAAGCGCTTAGCGATCAGCATAAAAGGCACTAGAGGCATACTGTATACGAATGATTCTGAAAAGTTCAAAAGATTTTCGTATATGATAGTTTTGACTATCTTTGCAGAAAGGGAAACAACACCCGGAATGAAAAGGCCCGCATCCTTATTATCAATTATTCTGTCCATTGTCGCTTTCACCTGCAATGCTCAGGTGAAGGTATGGCGTGCTCCAGTGGAATCCGCCTTATCCAACAGTTCAGTCACCGCCATCGAGGAAACCACAGACGGATATATCTGGATCGGCACTCAGCAAGGACTGAACAAATTCAACGGCACTACATACAACGTCTTTTACCAGGGCGACACCCTGGCCCTGTCAAATGACAGAATCTGGTGCCTTTGCCATGACACCGGTAACCGTCTTTGGGTAGGCACAAGTGCCGGAATCAACCTCATTGCGGATTCCAAGGTTGTCAGAAGACCTACTCCAAGATTCGATGCAATTTCAGCTATCGCGAACTATTCTCCTGAGAAGTTGGTTTACGGCGGCTATGAGGGCGTTCTTACCTATGACAAGGCGACCGGTGAAACCCAGACAATCTTATCCGGTTTTCAGTACCCTAGCAGCATTCTGGTGACCCTTGACAAGAAAGTGGTTTGCACTGGCAAGAACGGTACACCGGAAATCCGGGTGCTCGACACGTCCTTCAATCTGTCTGATAATTTCACCATTCCAGGAATCAACCGCATCAACGGTATCGCCCAGGCGAAAGACGGAACAATCGTATTTGCCACTGATAAAGGTATCTTGGCTTTCAATAATGACCTGGAGGAAATACCGGGATGGAGCAAAAAACTGGAGGACGCTTGCGGAATCAAGAATCCCGATGTGATATTCATCAGTTATGACCTTTATGAGGACAATATCACGGCAGGGATTTCCGGAGGAAAGATATATTCCATCAGTACATCAACAGGTGAAATCAGCCATTCCTGGTACAACGTGACTCTTGAGGGTGCCAAGGAGGGAATGGCCATTCTGACCAGGGATAACCTCTGGTACTCAACAGATGTCGAGCCGCTTTCTCATGACATCAGAGGAAATGACATATTCACAGTCACCTTAAAGGATCTTCCCCAGCACGACAAGGTAGTATGGACATACAGATATGAAGGCAACCGTGCCCTAGTGCTCACTTATTCAAGAATTTTCCTGGTCAATCTGAATACCGGTTCATACAGGGACATTACCCCCGCACAAGAGAAGTCTATAGGACAATGGATCTACCGCTCTTGCTTGGACGCAGCAGGAGACCTCTGGATAGTGACGAACAGTCAGTGGGTCAAAAAATACAATCTTAACGGAAGCGATATCACTGGAGTAAAGGAATGGAAAGCGGAGCAGTGCCCTGCAATCTGGGCCAACCCTGACGGATCCATATGTTACATAGACGGCTCATACCTGTACACGATATCCTCTGACGGAGAACGATACGGGAGGCCAATGAGCAGATCAGGAAGCCATTGGAGGGCTATGCCTTCACCATCCAGTGACAAGGTATTCTTAAGCCTTGAGGAAAAAATCTACCAGTACAGCCAAGACCGCTTGTTCATAGAGCTTCCATACACAGCTGATGCCACCAGTTGCGTCTCAGAAGACCCTCAAGGAAGAATCTGGATCGGCAGTCTTTATTCCGGTTTGACCTGTTTCGACCCTTCGAGCGGGGAAACCAAAGAATATACTATCTCCAACGGAATGCCGGACAATAATATCCGGAGCATCATCTTCGACGACAGGGGGACATGGGTAAGTACCAGAAACGCGATAGTTCTGATAAACGGAAATGACCAGATACTTCCCATCCAGATCAAATCATCCAATCCGATGAACTATGTCCTGTCTGCCTCGACGACAGGTGACTCAGGACAGATCGTTTTCGGTGCGGAAGATGCAATAGTCGTCTTATACCCGTCATCCCGTGACATTCCCGAAGACATTCCCATCAATCTTGATGCGATCCTTGTAAACAACAGCGAATATCCTGATTTCGGCAAGGAACTGGTCTTGAACTATGACCAGAACCTTATCGTGTTCTATTTTTCCGCCAAGGATTATGTAGTCGGTGAGCAACTCAACTTCGCATACAAGTTGGAGGGGCTTGATTCTCAGTGGATCGTATCAGAGAACAAGATAGGATTCTTTTCAAATCTGAAAAGCGGCAAATACCGTTTCTTCGTCCGAGTACAAACCCCGGACGGAGTCTGGCACGAGCCGAAGGAGCTCATCAGATTGAGAATCAAGCCGGCCCCATGGCTGACAATGACCGCAAAGTTGTTTTACGCATTATTCGGTGCCGCTTTGTTGTCTGTTCTCATTCTCTTGTATAACCGTAACCGCAGGAACAGAGAAAGGGCGGAGCGTTCAGAAATGGAGAAGGCCGTGGGCGAACAGATGAACCGCGACAAGACAGACTTCTTCATGAACATTTCCCATGAATACAGGACACCTCTTTCATTGATCTACGGTCCAGCAAGGGAACTGTCACGAAACAACAATCTCGACGAGCATGACAAACACCTTGTCCGTCTTATAGAGAGGAACGCCGAAAAGATGATGACACTTACCGAGCAGGTCGTCAACTTTGACCGTTTCTCAAGATCCTCTGATCACCTTGCAGTCCTCAGGACAGATCTCGGAAAGATGCTCAGAAAGATCTACGGAAACTTCGAGTATCTTGAGAAGCAAAAGAATCTGACTATCTCTTTCGAACAATCCAAAGAGGATTTCCCCCCTGTATGGTGCGACAGGGACAAGATCGAAAAGATATTCTTCAACATCCTGAGCAACGCTATCAAATACACTCCTGAAGGCGGTAACATCAGTATCAACCTTTCCACGCTGGATTCAGTGAATGCCAATGTGCTGTACAATCTTCCGGAAAGTCAATACGAGGGCGCTTATGCGGAAGTCAGCGTAGCCGATTCAGGGGTGGGTATCGACCCTGATGAGATCGAACGGATTTTCAACCGGTTCGAAAGACTGGGGAAAAAGGTAGGAGACAAGATCCCGGAAGGACTCGGTATAGGGCTGAACCACGTTCTCTACCTTGTCGGACTGCACCGAGGGGCCATCAGTGTCAAGAGGAATGAGCCCAAGGGCGCGATATTCTCCTTCGTCATCCCGATGGAAAAGGAAGCATACAGCGGAGAAGAAATCTGGCGTGAAGTACCTTACGAATCCACTGGCAGGATCTCCGAAACTGTGCCGGTACAAAATTCCGACAAATCTTTCACCGTACTTATTGCCGAGGACGACCAGGAAATGCGCACATATCTTCATGACCTTTTCAAAGGTTCCTACAATGTGATGCTGGCAACCGACGGAGAAGAAGCGATGAGGTTCATCAAGATAAGCGCACCGGACATTATTGTAAGCGACGTAATGATGCCTTACAAGGACGGATTCCAACTCTGCAAGGAAATCAAGGAGAGCGAAGAATTCAGCCATCTTCCAGTAGTTCTTCTGACCGCCAAATCACAAGCCGCAGATTCAATCGAGGGACTCGGGTACGGTGCTGACTCTTATGTCCAGAAGCCTTTCGATCCCCAATACCTGCAGGCACTGGTCAAGAGCATTCTGGAAAACAGGTTAAGGATACAGCATCTGCTCAAGGACAAAACGAATGAGACCATCGAAGAAGTTCTTCCCGAACTTCAGATGGACCTGCATGATAAACAGTTCATCGAAAAGATGTACAAGTTCGTGGAAGACCATATATCCGAAGAAGATCTCAACGTGACATCCCTCGCTGATTTTATGGGCATGAGCCGTAGCGGACTCTTCTCGAAAGTCAAAACCCTGACCGGGCAATCCCCCCAGGAATTCCTAATCAATTACCGTCTCAACGCCGCAAAGAAGCTCATTCTGTCAAGGGATTACAATGTGAGCGAAGTGGCATACATGGTCGGTTTCTCGACGTTGAACGGTTTCTCAAGAGCATTCAAGAACAAATTCGGTGTTCCTCCGAGTTCATTGTAGCTGCCATGCTGAAGGTTAAAAGACTCGCATCCATATTGACGATTGCCGTCCTTTGTTGCTTCTCCCTCCAAGCCCAGAGCCTGGAGGATTTCCTCCAACAGCTTGACGCCACAATCGCTGATGCCGACAGATATGTAGCTGAGAAGGAGGTGAGGATAAAGACCATAGAAAACTCACTTCAATCAAGAGGGATAAGCGCCGAACAGAGGTACTTCATATACGGACAGCTCTATGAAGAGTATGTCACCTACAACTTTGCAAAGGCGAGTGAAGCTCTTGAGAACCAAGAAGCCGCGGC
>DBWN01000148.1 GCA_002308935.1 Bacteroidales bacterium UBA1237
CGGCTTGTAGGAAAGCAAAGGTTATGTTCAACAATTTAAGGGTCCTGTGGTTCTGCAACACCCCGTCACGTTACGGGGCGACTACCGACAAGTACAACGGAGGCGGTTGGGTTTCGTCCCTTGAGGAGGAGATCGCCCCTGAGGTGCACCTCGGTGTTGTCTTCCTTGCCAAAGAATCCCCACTTGATCCTGTAAGGATACATGGAAAGGCGTCATGGAGTGTGGTACGCCGGAACTCCGTTTCTTACTATCCGGTAGTTAACGGGTATGATGTCAGCAGGGGAGACAGGATAAAGACCCTGCTGTGGGGTGACGCCAAGCAGGAGGAGAATCTCATCGAGTGCTTCATGGACATAGTGTACAGTTACAAGCCTGACGTTATCCAGGTATTCGGATCGGAGCATCTCTTCGGACTTGTCGCCCTGCATACCGACATTCCTGTGGTGCTGCACATCCAGGGCATACTCGCCGAATACTCCAAAGTGTTCGTTCCGCCGGGTGTCAGTATCAACCGGTGGCTGACCACTCCCTTCAGACCGGCCCTTTTCTTCCAGAGACTGTACTCCTATTTCAAGTGGAACGCAAGGCTCCAGAGGGAGGACGTCATTCTGCACGCCGTGGAGAATTTCATTGGAAGGACCCAGTGGGACCATGACTGCACTCTGCGGATCAACCCTTCGGCTCATTATTTCCACGGAGGAGAGATACTGCGCCACGTTTTCTACGAATCCGAGCCCCATTCGGAGGATCCGGAGGTGCTCACTATCGTGTCGACCATCTCTGAGCCCCCATACAAAGGACTGGATGTTCTTCTTCTGGCCGGTTATCTCCTCAATAAAAAGGGAGTGCAGTTCAGATGGAGGGTATACGGTAACGTCACTCCGGCATTCTTCGAGAGGATATCCAATGTCTCCCTTGAAAGGTCCGGTCTCACTCTCGAGGGGGTAGCTGACGCCAACGCCCTTTGCATTGCCCTAAGGGAGGCTACTTTGTATGTCCACCCCTCTTATATAGATAACAGTCCCAACAGCGTCTGCGAAGCCCAGATTCTGGGCCTTCCGGTCATAGCTTCGGAAGTCGGTGGAGTCCCTTCCCTCATAGAGGACGGAGTGGACGGCATCCTGTTCCCTTCAGGGAATGCGGAGGCCCTCGTAGAGGCGATATGCTCCCTGGCGGAAGACGCGCCTCGTAGGGCATCGCTTGGCCAGCAGGCCAGGAAGACGGCCCTTGTCCGCCATGACAAGGAGACCATCGTCAAGGAGCTGCTCCAGACATACGCGGCCATAAAACAGATAGACGATTAATTCACAGCCAAGTGGAAGGATTCCGGAAAGAGAACACCCGTATAGCGAAGAACACCCTGATATTCAATGTCAGGATGGTCGTCATCATGCTTATCGGGATACTCGCTACAAGGCTTCTGATGAAGTATCTCGGGGCCTCGGACTATGGCCTCTACAACGTTGTCGCCGGAATCATCGCCATGCTGGGGTTCCTCACCTCAGCGATGAGCGCCACCACCCGCCGCTACATAAATATCGAACAGGGCAAACCCGACGGGGACTGCAACAGGATCTTCAACATATGCATGGTCCTGCATATAGTTATGGCCATTTTCATCCTGGTGCTCGCCCAGACTCTTGGCCTCTGGTACGTATGCCATGTGGCCAATATACCTGACGGGAAGATGGCCGATGCGGTCTTCGTGTACGAAGTGTCCACTTTCGTGGCGTGCCTTGGCATTGTGAACATCCCTTACCAGAGTCTCATCGAGTCCCACGAGCAGTTCCACCTTACCGCCATAATCGACATTGTCACAAACCTCGTGAGGCTTGGCCTTATCTGTCTTCTGGTGTATTTCTCGAAGGACGGCCTCAGGGTATACGCCCTCATGGTCGCTTTCGTCACCCTCTGCTCGTTCGTGCTTTACAGGGTGATCTGCTTCAGAAGATGGAGGGAGACCGTACGCCATTCCTTCTTCAAGGGAGGCGGACTCTACAAGGAGATGTTCTCCTTCAACTTCTACTCCGCCTTGGGAGCGTTAAGTTCAGTGGCGAGGACCCAGGGAAGCAACCTGGTGGTGAATTTCTTCTTCGGTACCGTTGTCAATGCGGCATTCTCGATAGCTTATCAGATAGAGACCTTCACCCTGAATTCGGTGAACAAACTCACCCTCAGCGCCGCTCCGCAGATAACGAGGAACTGGGGAGCCGGCAACTCTTCCAGGACGGTCGACCTGGTGTACAAGATATCCCGTTTCACGGTCCTCATAATGGCGGTGTTCTTCTTCACCGCTTTCGTGGAGCTTGACTGGCTGATAGGAATATGGATGCACAAGATAACGGTCCCGGAAGGAACGGTGCTTCTGTGCCGCTGGACCCTAGTCAGCGCCCTTGTCCGGGCTTTCTGCGGAGGAGGTACACAGACCCTTGAGCAGGCGACGGGAAAGATAAAATGGTTCCAGATATGGAGCAGCGCCCTTGCCATCGCTGTCCTTCCTCTCGGCTGCCTTGCGTTCAGCCTTGGAGCGGCTCCCGTCACCATCATCCTTCTTTTCATCGGTTATTCTCTCGTTTACAGGACTGTTGAACTTCTTCTTCTGAAGAAGCTCGTGGACTTCAGGATAGGGGAGTACTTCATGAAGTCTTACCTGAGGCCCGCTCTGGCCGTTCTCATCCTTGCCCTCTATCTTTTCGCGTACACGCGTTTCTTCCCCTTGGAGGCCGGTCCTCTCGCAAGGCTTGGGGGCATCGCCCTTACTTTCGGGGTGAGCTGCCTCGTGTGCTTCTTCGTAGGGATGTACTCCTGGGAGAGGGAATCCGTACTTTCGCTGATAAAGAAGAAGTGACGCCCCGGATAAGCCTTGCGGATTGTCATGTCTTTTTTCGTATTCTTGCCCTTCCGCTTTTCAATAATCCGCCAATTCTTCGTATATTTGCAAGTTCTTATGCCTTTTTGGCAGTGCGATTTCCAGGGACCGCGTTTTGCATAAGGGATATCGCCTCCGGAGGATAAGGATACCCGGAGGAAGAGTTTTCCCCGAATGACAAGTAATCACAACTAAGAAATGGCAATATCAGACATACTGAAGAAGGTCTTCGGCTCAAAGGCCGAGAAGGATATGAAGGCGCTGGAGCCGATCAAGCAGAAGATCCTCGCAGAATACGTTAATATCGACAAGCTCTCTAACGATGAACTCCGTGCCCATTCAGAGGCCCTCAAGGTGAGGATCCGTGAAGTGGAGGCTCCTTTCGAGAAAAGGATCGAGGAGATCAAGGCTGAACTCGATACGGACATCCCCGTAAAGCGCAAAGAGGAACTCGCCACTGAATCCGACAAGCTGGTCAAGGAAGAGGACGAGGCTATCGAGAAGATCCTCATGGAGATCCTTCCCGAGGCTTTCGCCATCATGAAATCCACCGCCAGGAGATTCAAGGAGAACCCCACTGTGGAGGTCACCGCATCCGAGTTCGACAAGATGCTCAGCGCTTCCAAGGACTTCGTCAAGATTGAGCACAGGGGCGGCGTCGAAATGAACGGAGAGTGGGTCGGTGGACAGGAGATCGCCGTTTGGCAGAACCATTGGCTCGCCGGAGGAAACGAGATCACCTGGGACATGGTCCACTACGATGTCCAGCTGATCGGAGGTATAGTCCTCCATCAGGGAAAGATCGCTGAGATGGCGACCGGTGAAGGAAAGACCCTCGTGGCTACCCTTCCCGTTTTCCTGAACGCTCTCGCCGGCAAGGGAGTCCACGTGGTCACCGTCAACGACTACCTCTCCAAACGAGACTCCGAGTGGATGGGCCCCCTCTACATGTTCCACGGCCTTTCCGTTGACTGTATAGACAAGCACGAACCCAACAGCGAAGCCCGTAAGAAGGCTTACGCATGCGATATCACTTTCGGTACCAACAACGAGTTCGGTTT
>DBWN01000216.1:0-894 GCA_002308935.1 Bacteroidales bacterium UBA1237
AGCCAGTTCTTCGGACTGAGCCTCGGTAAGGGTTTCTTCACAAATTACCCTACTATGATGACTCTCGCATTCTGTATCCTGATGGCTCTCAATGTCACCTTCAGCAACGTCTGGGGTATCATACTCAAAGAATGGAAGGGTTGCTCAAAGAAGACTATCACAGTGCTAGTCATCGGACTCATTGTCCTTGTTTTCTCCACATTCCTTCCCCAGCTTCTCGCTAAATAGTAAACTATAAATTCCTGTAAGGACAGGACACAAAACATATTCAAATAATGGCAAATGCAGTTATAATGCCCAAACAGGGCCAGTCTGTTGAAAGTTGTATAGTTTCCGAGTTCAAAGTCAAGGTCGGTGACAAAGTCAAAGCCGGCGACGTGCTTTTCGGATATGAAACGGACAAGGCCACTTTCGAAGAGGAATCAAAATTTGACGGAACCGTTCTCGCCATTTTCTTCGCTGACGGAGATGAGATTCCCGTTCTCACGAACGTGATGGTCATCGGAAACGAAGGAGAGTCTTTCGCGGAATTCGCACCCGATGGTGCAGGCGCACCCGCACCTGCAGCCGCCCCTGAGGCTCCTGCAGCTATTNNGCTGCTGCTCCCGCAGCTCCTGCTGCACCCGCAGCTCCTTCAGCTCCCGTAGTCGCTGGAGCACCCGTCTCTCCCAGAGCAAGGAACCTTGCAGCTGAGAAAGGAGTAGATACAGCAACGGTAGCAGGAACCGGCCCTCACGGACGCGTCATCGCTCAGGATGTAGAGGCTGCAGCCGCAGCACAGGGCAAACTGACAGGCCTTGCTAAAGCCAAGATGGCAGAAGGCGGTTTTGTGGCTCCCGCAGCCGGTGCCGGTCTTGCCGGTGCAGTAAAGGGCGGAGACCTCAAAGTCTGGCA
>DBWN01000216.1:930-5766 GCA_002308935.1 Bacteroidales bacterium UBA1237
GTGGTCAAGATGTCCAACATGCGCAAGCTCATCGCCAAGTCGATGTACAACTCGCTTCAGAATTCCGCTCAGCTTACCCATATGCTCGGAGCTGACGCCCGTCGTATCCAGGCTCTCCGTAAGAAAGCAAAGAAGGCTCTCGAAGAGGGTAAGATCGATGCGAACATCACCATCAATGACTTCGTCTGCTACGCCGTCATCAAAGCTCTCAAGAAGTTCCCTAACGTCAACTCACACTGCTTGGGTGACGCTATGCGTCTTTTCAACTGCGTCAACCTCGGTCTTGCCGTCGATACAGAGCGCGGACTTATGGTTCCTGCAGTCAAGAACGCTGAGGACCTCAATATCGTAGGTCTCTCCAAGAACCTCAAGAAAGTCGCTGACGACTGCAAGAAAGGCTCCATCAATCCTGATCTCCTTTCAAGCGAGGCCGCTTCCTTCACTGTTTCCAACCTCGGAGGTTATGGTGTCGAGTGGTTCACTCCTATCATCAATGTCCCTCAGAGCGCCATCCTAGGTGTCGGAACTATCGTAGCTCGTCCTAAGGACCTCGGCGGCGGTGTCTACGGCTTCGTCCCTTACATGGGCCTCAGCCTTACCTATGACCACAGGGCTATCGACGGTGGAGAGGCTACCCGCTTCCTCAAGCAGGTCGCTACTGAGATAGAGAATCTTGAAGTTGAATTCTAATTTATATTATATAATGTACGATCTTGCAATTATCGGTGGAGGTCCCGGTGGTTATGTAGCCGCTGAGCGCGCAGGCGCAAAAGGACTGAAAGTCGTTGTTTTCGAGAAAAGGGAAATGGGTGGAGTCTGCCTCAATGAAGGTTGTATCCCCACCAAGACACTGCTTTACAGTGCCAAGGTTTATGATTATGCGAAGCATGCCGACATGTACGGTGTCAACGTACAGGATCCCAGCTTTGACTTCGGCAAGATAATCGACCGCAAAGCTAAGGTTGTCAAGAAGCTTGTCGGAGGCGTCAAGGCCGGTGTCAAGGGCGCTAAAGCCGAGATGGTGAAGGGTGCTGCAGTGATCAAAGGCCGTTCCGCTGAAGGGATAGCCATTGAGTGCGAAGGCAAGGAATACCTCAGCCGCAATCTGCTCATCTGCGCAGGTTCCGAGGCTGTCGTTCCTCCTTTCCCTGGCCTGAAAGAGGCTGGTGATGTGATCGTCACCAACAGGGAAATCCTCGATCTGCGCGAGCAGCCCAAGGAACTGGTCATCATCGGTGGCGGTGTCATCGGAATGGAGTTCGCCAGCTTCTTCAACAGCATCGGTACTAAAGTCACCGTAGTAGAGATGATGCCCAAGATTCTCGGACCTATGGATGATGAGATCAGCCAGATGCTCCAGGGCATCTATGCCAAGAGGGGAGTGGAGTTCTGCCTCCGCTGCAAAGTTACCGGCATAGAGGGCAACACTGTCGTTTATGAAGATCCTGAAGGAAAGGTCTGCCGCGTCAGCGGTGACAAGATCCTGGTGAGTGTCGGCCGTAGGGCTGTCCTCCAGGGATACGGTCTTGAGAATCTCGGTGTCGAGCTTGCTCTCAACCCTGCTGGCCGTCCTTACGGAATCAAGGTTGACGACAAGATGCGCACCAACATCCCGGGAGTTTACGCTGCTGGTGACGTTACCGGATTCTCCATGCTCGCCCATACCGCAAGCCGTGAGGGTGAAGTCGCAGTCAACAATATCTGCGGAGAGAAAGACCATATGCGTTACAACGCCATCCCCGGAGTCGTATACACCAATCCCGAAGTCGCAGGTGTCGGTCTTACCGAAGCTGAGGCTGCCAAGAAGGGTGTCGAATTCAAGGTTGTCAAACTTCCTATGGCTTACTCAGGAAGGTTCGTGGCCGAGAACGAAAGGGGAGAAGGCATCTGCAAGGTTCTCGTAGGGCCCAAGTATCATGAGGTTCTCGGTGTCCATATGATGGGTAACCCCTGCTCTGAGATGATCCACAGCGCATGCGTCGCTATCGAGCAGGAGATGACCGTCGAGCAGCTCAAGGAAGTTGTCTTCCCTCATCCTACAGTATCAGAAATCCTTAAAGAAACAGTATTTACAGTCAAATAGTTAATTATGCCCAAGTCACTTTATATCGATCCCGAGAAGACCCTGCGTCCTGAGGATCATAAGATTGTCTTCCCCGAAATCCCTGTAATGGCTTACAACAAGACCATCAAGGATGAACTCAAAGAAAAGAATTTCACCAAGGAAGACCTCGTCCGCATCTACCGTGACATGTTTGTCATCAGGGAGTTCGAGACAATGCTCAACCTCGTAAAGACCACCGGTGGTTACAATGGTGTTGAGTACAACAACCCCGGTCCTGCTCACCTTTCAGCTGGACAGGAGGCTGCCGCTGTAGGTATGGCTTACAACCTTGACACTGACGACTTCATTTTCGGAAGCCACCGTTCACATGGTGAGATTCTCGCCAAGGGTCTGCGTTCCATCGAAATCCTTCCTGAGGCCGAGCTTCAGAAGATTATGGACGAGTTCTGGGGCGGCGCCACTGTAGCAGTCGCTAAGAAGGGCTTCAACGGTACAACCAAGGAACTCGGTGTCCGTTTCCTCCTCTACGGTGCAATGGCTGAGATTTTCGCACGTACGACCGGTTTCAACAAGGGTCTCGGCGGTTCAATGCACACCTTCTTCACTCCTTTCGGAATCTATCCCAACAATGCTATCGTAGGCGGTTCAGGATCTATCGCTGTAGGTGCTGCTCTTTATAAGAAAGTCAACCGCAAGAAAGGTATCGTCGTCGCAAACCTCGGTGACGGTGCTATGGCACGTGGCCCGGTCCTCGAGGGTATGACCTTCGCATCAATGGACCAGTTCAACACTCTTTGGGAAGGAGACATGAAGGGCGGTCTCCCTGTCCTTATCAATGTCATGGACAACCAGTATGCTATGGGTGGCCAGACCAAGGGTGAAACCATGGGTTACACTTTCCCTGCAAGGCTCGGCGCAGGATTCAATCCTGAGGCTTGGCACGCCGAGAGGGTCAACGGATACGATCCTCTTGCTGTCATCGACGCCTTCCGCCGCAAGAAAGCCCTCCTTGAGAAGAAGGAAGGACCTTGCCTTCTCGATGTCGTTACCTACCGTTATTCCGGTCACTCACCGTCCGACCAGTCTTCTTATCGTACAAAGGAAGAAATCGCCGCTTGGGAGGCTGAAGACTGCATCGTAGCTTACGGAAAGAAGCTTGTTGCAGCTAAGGTCGCTACCCAGAAGGATCTCGACAAGATCCAGGCTGATGTCAAGGCTGTCATCTTCGATATGTACAAGCTCGCCATCGATGAGAGTGTTTCTCCTCGTATGGACCTCGTCAAGGACAATGAGCTCCTCGGTGACATGATGTTCTCCAACCAGAGCATCGACTCCCTGAGCGACGCAAAACCCGAAGTCAACCATCCTATGGAGGAGAATCCCAGGGTCAAGCAGATCGCCGGCAAGGAGCGTTTCTATCTCGACAAGAACGGCAAGCCCGTCAGCAGCATGAAGAGCTATAACTTCCGTGACGGTGTCTTTGAGGCTGTTATTGACCGTTTCTACAAGGATGCTTCCCTCGTCGCTTACGGTGAGGAGAATCGTGAGTGGGGTGGTGCTTTCGCAGTCTATCGTGGACTTACCGAGGCTCTTCCTTACCATCGCCTGTTCAACTCCCCGATCGCTGAGGCAGCAATCATCGGAACCGCTATCGGTTATGCTATGTGCGGTGGTAGGGTCATTCCTGAGATCATGTACTGCGACTTCCTCGGCTGCTGCGGTGATGAGATCTTCAACCAGCTTCCCAAGTGGCAGGCAATGTCCGGCAACATCCTCAAGATGCCTGTTGTCGTAAGGGTTTCCGTAGGTTCCAAGTATGGCGCACAGCACTCACAGGACTGGACTTCACTCTGCACCCATATCCCCGGACTGAAGGTCGTCTTCCCTGTCACTCCTTATGACGCAAAGGGTTTGATGAACTCAGCTCTCCAGGGAACCGACCCTGTCATCTTCTTCGAAAGCCAGCGTCTCTATGGTATCGGCGAGCAGTTCCACGAGGGTGGTGTTCCCGCTGAGTATTACGAGATTCCTTTCGGTGAGCCCGATGTCAAGAGAGTCGGTAAGGATGTCACCTTCCTCACAATTGGTGCTACCCTTTATCGCGCCCTCAAGGCTGCTGATGAACTGAAGGAGAAATACGGTCTCGAGGCTGAGGTCATCGATGCCCGTACCCTTGTTCCTTTCAACTACGAGAAGGTCATCGAGTCAGTCAAGAAGACCGGACGCATCATCATCGCCGGCGACGCATCCGCACGCGGTTCGTTCCTCAACGACCTCGCTGCGAACATCGCAGACTTCTGCTTCGACTATCTCGATGCAGCACCTGTCGTACTCGGTTCACGTAACTGGATCACCCCTTGCCATGAGCTTGAAGAGGCGTTCTTCCCTCAGCCGAGCTGGTTCCTCGATGCTATCAACGAGAAGATGCTCCCTTTGAAGGACTATGTCCCTACATCGAACATGACAACCGCACAGCAGATTCTCCGTGCGAAGAAGGGTGTCTAAAGATTTCGTCAAATGGGAAAGATAATAGACGTAAACGCCCATATGCACACTCCTTATTCGTTCAGTGCGTTCACTGGAGTGACTCAGGCACTGGACATGGCGGCAGCCGAAGGAGTAGGTGTTGTAGGCATCAACGATTTCTATTCCCTTGATGGATATAAGGAATGGAGTGAAGAGTGTGGCAAACGCCACCTCTTCCCTCTTTTCAATATTGAGTTCATCTCCCTCAACAGCGAGGATCAGGCCGCCGGCCTGAGGGTCAACGA
>DBWN01000216.1:5871-7664 GCA_002308935.1 Bacteroidales bacterium UBA1237
GAAAGGATGTGCGGAAAACTCAATGCCCATCTTGATTCCATCAAGGCCGGATTCAACATCAATTTCAAGGATGTTGAGCAGAAGCTCACCCGTGGCTCAATCCGTGAGCGTCATCTTGCGAAGGCTCTGAGGCTCGCTGTCGCAGACAAGTTCTCTTCAGATGCTGACAAGCTCTCTTTCTATGAGAGGGTGTTCGGAGGAAAGGCTCTCAAGTCTTCTCTCGACAATGACGCCGCAGTTGAGAACGAGATCCGCGGCAACCTCCTCAAATCCGGTGGAGCCGCATTCGTGGCTGAGGATCCCAAGGCTTCCCTCCCTATGGAGACTGTCCAGAGGATCATTGAGGCCGCAGGCGGCATACCCACATATCCCTTCCTGGCCGATGACGCCAAAGGCAACTTCACGGATTTCGAGGGAGACCTCATGAAGGCTTGCGACACACTCAAGAAGAGAGGCTTCTCTTCAGTGGAGTTCATCACGACCAGAAACACCACTGCCGTACTTGAACGCTATGCCGGATATCTGCAGGACGAAGGCTTCACCGTCACCTTCGGCTCAGAGCACAATACTCCCGCACTTGAGCCGATCCGCCTGCGTACCCGTGACGCCGAGACTCTCAGCGAGACTCTCCGCAAGATCAATTACCGTGGCGCATGCATCGTCGCTGCACATCAGGCTGGACTTGACAGCATTGACGCCGGTGACGAACTCATCCAGAAAACCGTATTACAGTAGAAACTCATAATGAAACAGATAGAACAACTTATAGAAGTATCGCACAAATACGGACAGGATGCCCGCTTTGTGATAGCAGGAGGCGGCAACACCTCTTTCAAAACAGCGGACCGTCTTTGGGTAAAGGCAAGCGGACACGCCCTCGCAACAATCACTGAGGACGGATTCGCGGTTCTCGACAGGGCTCTTCTCGCGCCTATGGGTGAGAAGGTATACAGCCAGGATACCGCAGAGCGTGAGGCTCAGGTCAAGAACGACCTCGCTGCCGCTTGTATCACAAAGGACCGTCGCCCTTCAGTGGAGACATCAATGCACGATTGCATCAACTATGCATTCATCGTCCATCTCCACCCGACTTTGGTCAACGGTATGATGTGCTCAGTCAATGCTGCCGCCAAATGTGCAGAACTGTTCCCTGACGCTCTTTATATCGAGTATACCGATCCCGGATACACCCTCTTCAAGAAGGTATACGACAGGATCCAGGAGTACAAGAAGGCGAAGGGCTGTGAGCCTCAGGTGATATTCCTCCAGAACCATGGCGTTTTCGTGGGAGCTGACACCACCGAGGAAATCGACAAGATCTATGATGAGATGATGGCTAAACTCGCCGCTGCCACCAACGCTCTCCCTGAAGGTGAAAGCGAGATCAGCGCTGACGTTACCGAGGTCATCCCCGCAATCCGTCAGATCCTTTCACGCAAGGGTCGCGGCCTGAAGACTCTCAAGGTCACAAAGGACGCCCTTGTTGACGCTTTCATGTCATCAGAGGAAATGCTCAAGAAGATCAGCGCTCCTTTCACTCCCGACATCATTGTCTACTGCAAGAGCGAGTACGTCTGCGTTTGTGGTGAGAATGCTGAGGAACTCATCAAGGATGCTGAGTGCAAGATAGAGGATTACATCGCCCGTCGTGGACATACCCCCAAGGTCCTCCTTGTTCAGGGTATCGGCCTTGTCGCAGTAGGTGACCATGCTAAGAACGCCCAGATCATCACCGAGGTGTTCTATGACGCAATGAAGGTCGCTTGCTACGCTCAGGGATTCGGCGGAGAGCA
>DBWN01000216.1:7766-8029 GCA_002308935.1 Bacteroidales bacterium UBA1237
CAGGGATTCGGAGAAGGAATAGCACGCGTTCTGATGGGACAGGGCGCCAATATCGTTGTCGCTGACCTCAACGAGGTTGTCGGACAGAAGACTGCCGACAGTTTCAATTCGATAGCGAAGAACAACAAGGCCATCTTCGTAAAGACCAATGTCTCCGACATGGAGAGCCTCGGAAATCTTATCAAGACCACCATCGTGAACTTCGGTGCATTGGATACCTTCGTGAGCAACGCAGGTGTCCTCCGTGCTGGAGGCCTCGAGGC
>DBWN01000216.1:8134-23633 GCA_002308935.1 Bacteroidales bacterium UBA1237
GACATTATCCAGGTCAACTCCAAGAGCGGACTCCGCGGCAGCAAGGCCAACTTCGCATATGCAGGCGGCAAGTTCGGAGGCATCGGACTTACCCAGTCCTTCGCACTCGAGCTCGCTCCTTTCCGCGTGAAGGTCAACAGCATCTGCCCCGGAAACTTCTACGACGGACCGCTTTGGAGCAATCCCGAGAACGGCCTCTTCGTCCAGTATCTCGCCGCAGGCAAGGTCCCTGGCGCAAAGACTGTTCAGGACGTGAAGGATTTCTACCTGGCGCAGGTTCCTATGCGTAAAGGTTGCAACCCCGAAGATGTCGCAAAGGCTATCTTCTACGCTATTGAGCAGACCGGTGAGACCGGACAGGCTATCCCTGTGACCGGAGGTCAGGTGATGCTCGCATAATGAACGTAACAAATAAAAGGACACATAATGAAAACAAAAGCAGTTCGCCTTTATGGCAAGGATGACCTCCGTCTGGAGGAGTTCGAACTTCCTGCTATCAAGGATGATGAAATCCTTGCAAAGGTTGTGAGCGACTCCATCTGCATGTCATCTTACAAAGCTACCCACCAGGCTGACACCCATAAGAGGGTCCCTCGTGACGTCGCCCAGAATCCTGTCATCATCGGACATGAGTTCGCAGGTGAAATCGTCGAGGTCGGTGCCAAGTGGCAGAGCCAGTTCAAACCCGGTGACAAGTTCTCCATCCAGCCCGCCATCAACTGGGCTGGTGGTCCTGTAGGCATCTACAGCGCCCCCGGTTATTCATACCACAATATCGGTGGAGATGCTACATATGTAGTCATTCCCAAGGAAGTGATGGAATTCGGTTGCCTTCTTCCTTTCACAGGAAAGGGCTTCTATCCCGCTTCACTCAGTGAGCCTCTCTCTTGCGTGATCGGAGCTATGCACGCCAACTACCACACCACTCCCGGATCTTATGTCCACAGCATGGAGATCAAGGACGGAGGCAAGATGGCTCTTCTGGCAAGCGTCGGTCCCATGGGTCTCGCCGCTATCAACTACGCTCTTCATCGTGAGGACCGCAAACCTTCCCTGATGGTCGTCACCGACATCAACCAGGAAAGGCTTGACAGGGCAGCTTCACTGTATACCGTCGAGTTCGCAGCTTCAAGGGGAATAACCCTCAAGTATGTGAATACCGGCGCTACCGATGATCCTGTGGCTCTTCTGAAGGAGATCTCCGGCGGAACCGGTTACGATGATGTATTCTGCTTCGCTCCCGTCGCTCCCGTCGTTGAGCAGGCTGATGACATTCTCGCTTTTGACGGCTGCCTCAACTTCTTCGCAGGACCTTCAAGGGCTCCTTTCAAAGCTCCCTTCAATTTCTATAACGTACACTACAATTCTTCACACGTTGTAGGCACCAGCGGTGGAAACACCGATGACATGAAGGAAGCCCTTGACATGATGTCCGCAGGTCTTGATCCCGCAGGTCTCGTCACCCATATCGGTGGTCTGAACGCAGTTATCGACACTACTATGAACCTTCCTTCCATCCCCGGAGGAAAGAAGCTCATCTATACACACATAGAGATGCCTCTTACCGCTATTGCGGATTTCGCGAAGAAGGGTGAAACCAATCCCGTCTATGCGCACCTCGCAGAAATTTGTGATGCCCATAACGGTCTTTGGAGTGTAGAGGCTGAGGAGTACCTCCTCGCCAATGCCGACTCCCTGGCGTAGAACGACCTTACCATCAAATAATCCGGGCGGGCCTGACCGCCCTCCCGGGTTCCAAAACAGACGTACAGCCATGTACGTACATAATTTGTTGTGTTTATGAAGCAATTGGATGTTAATCTTATGCATCCTGCCGAGCAGATTTCGATAATAATAGGCAGGATCTACCGTAGCGGTATGACCACCACATCCGGTGGCAATCTCTCTATCCTTGATGACAATGGAGACATGTGGATCACCCCTGCAGGCATTGACAAGGGATCCCTCACTCCTGCTGACATAATGTGTGTCAAAGCTGACGGAACCATAGTAGGACCTCACCGTCCCTCTTCGGAGTATCCTTTCCATAGGGCTCTCTACAACATGAGGCCTAATCTCCGCTCCGTCATTCATGCTCATCCTCCGGGACTGGTGACTTTCAGCATCATCCATCAGGTGCCCAATACCAGCATCATCCCTCAGGCACTCGGTGTATGCGGTCCGGTAGGATTCGCACCTTATGCTCTTCCCGGAAGTGAACTTCTCGGTGAGAAGATCGCCGGAGAATTCCGTGCACATCCTGACATCAAGGCCGTCATCATGGAGAACCATGGCGTGGTCCTGATGGGAGAGGACATCGCTGACGCTTACCAGAGGTTCGAAACCCTTGAACTTTGTGCCAGGACAATCCTCAATTCCCAGACTTTGGGAACTCCCAAGTACCTTTCCGAGACACAGATCCAGAACCATATGAGGGCTGTGCATTCGAATTTCCAGCATTACATGAATGTGGATTACCCTTCAGACGAAAGGGCTATCCGTACAGATATCTGCAATATTGTCCGCAGGGCTTGTACCCAGGGACTCATGTGCAGTTCATACGGAACCGCTTCAGTACGTTGGAGAGGCAATGACTTCCTTATCACTCCTGCGAACGTGCAGCGTTGGGACATTGAGCCCAATGACATCGTCCAGGTAAAGGACGGAATGATCGAGGCAGGGAAGACCGCAAGCCGCTCTGTCGCTCTCCATTATGAGATATACAAGCGCAATCCTAAGATCAACAGCATTATCTTCACCCAGACCCCTGCGCTCATGGGTTACTGCTGCACAGGAGAGAAGTTCGATGTGAGGACCATACCCGAGAGCTGGATCTTCCTGCAGGATGTCCCGATGTTCCCCTTCGGCAGCCAGCACACCAACATGGATGCTATCGCGGAAGAACTCAGCCATCGTCCTTGTGTGATGCTTGAGAATGACTCCATTCTCGTGACAGGTGACAAGCTCATCAACACGTTCGACCGTCTTGAGGTGGCTGATTTCAGCGCAAGGTCCCTTATCATGGCGGCTCCGGTAGGAAAACTCAACCCCATCACCGATGAGGAGATTGAGGATCTGAGAGTCGCGTTCCATGTAGGAGAGTGATTCTCTTGTAAACAATCCAAAAGGAGCGGTACCTGTTTTTTCAGGGCCGCTCCTTTTCGGCAGATGGAGTATGTGTCTATGGGATAAGGATCTTGTATGTCTTCCCGGCTTTAACGGTAAGTTTGTTGTCCCTCAGCCACAAGTTTTCTTCCTTCAGCTTCCTGTAAGTGGTTCCATGTGAAATGGCGAAATCCACCAGACTCTCGATCGTGCTTGATACGTTTACGGTCTCCTTGGGAGGATAGTACGGGTACATGTCATTGTCGTCGACATAGAATCCGAACAGGGGAGGGTTTTCGAAAAGCATCTTCACTGCAAGAAGACGGTACATGTAGCGTGCGGTCTCTTCAGGAAGCCAGAGTTCAAGTGCGGTCTTCTGCTTCTGGTCGGTCAGACGTTTGGAGATTCCGCCCTGACCGGCGTTGTAACTTGCTGCGACCGTCATCCAGTCCCCGTATTTGTCGTAAGCGGTCTTGAGATACTTGCAAGCTGCGAGGGTCTCTTTCTCGATGTTGTACCTTTCATCTACCTCTGCTGTCACTTCCAGACCATAGGTCTGTGCAGTCGCTTTGGTGAATTGCCACAATCCTGCTGCACCCGCGGATGACAGAGCTTTGGGGTCCAGGTTGCTCTCTATCGCCATAAGGTATTTGAGGTCCTCGGGAATGCCCTCTTTCTTGAGGATAGGGACCACTATGCTGAAATACCTTTGTGACTTCTTCAGCATGAGCGTGGTGTTCGTATGCATATAGGTGAAGGACACCAGTTCCCTGTCCATCCTTTCGAAATAGTCGCTTCTGTCAAACCGGATCGTGTCCCCTGCGAAAGCCATGTAGTCGGGAACTCTGGGAGGCTGTTTGTGCAGGAACTCCTGGGCGTAATGTGTCTGCGCTGAGGCGAGCGCGAAGGAAAGAAGGATGATGGCGAGTGAGAAGAGGGTCCGTTTCATGGTGTCAGCGTTTTCTGCCTACCAATATACGAAAAACTTGGATATTGTGGACCGCCAATCAAAAAGGGAGAGCGTTTTTAGCCGTTCTCCCTTGGATATCTCTTCTAGTCTAGTCAAAAGCAAGACCGCCGAATCTCCTTATATAGAACTGATCGATCGTGCCTTTGCCTTTTTTTGTCACGATGAAACGTACGATTTCGCCGATCTCCTCTGGAGCTATAAGATCATTCGGGTCGATGTCCGGCCTCATCTTCTTTACCATCTCAGTAGCTACACCTCCAGGGCTGATAAGATGTACTCTGATTCCAAAAGGCTGGACTTCTTTGGCTAGTACTTTCGTGAATCCCGCCAACGCGTGTTTCGAAGAGGCGTAAGCGCTCTGATGGATGTATCCCTTGAACCCGACCACTGAGCATATGTTGATTATGATGGGTTTGGGAGATTTTTTGAGGGGCTCCAATGCCGCTTTGCATATGAAGAAAGGAGCTTTTGCGTTTACCGTGAAAATCCTGTCCCAGTCTTCCGGAGAGACCTCTGTGAAACTGCCTTTCTGTGGGATACCGGCACAGTTGACCAGGACATCGAGTCCTCCGAAGTGCTCGACTGTCTTGTCGACAATCATGGTATGTGCTTCATTCTTGGAAAGATCGGCAGGTATTTTAAGGACCTTGACGCCTTTTTCAGTGGCGGAAGAGGCTGTTTCTTCCAGGGCGGTTTCATCTCTCCCTACAATGGCGAGGTCATAGCCGATATCGGCCAGTTCCAGAGCTATGGTCTTCCCGATACCCCGGGAAGCGCCGGTGACAAGTGCTATCATATCGTTTCGTTGTTTTGACTTTCGTTGTTCTCTCCTGTTATGAGGGAGAGGATTTCCTCCTTTTTCATCCCGTCGAAATACTCTCCTACAGGCGTGCCGCCCTCAAGGGCTGACATGATTTCTTCTGAAGACATCCTGACTCCTTCCAGCCTCTCTTCCAGACTTAATGTCGGAAGGTTGCCAAGGTAGTCTCCGCCGAATCTGAGACCGGTGATCATTCCGTGGTTCACGCTGAAGGAGACCTCAACGGTTCCGCATTGGAATTTCTTCGAGGAACGGAAATCAGCCTTCGGCGACCTTCCGTATATCCATTCCCAGGTCCTGAACTTTTCCTTGGCGAATACTTCCACTTGCGCTCTCTGTTCATCACTGAGTGGCAGCTCTTCATCCCGTCCGCCTTCGGAATTGCGGCTCATGATTTCAAAAAGCCGGTCTTTGAATTCTTCTATCCCGCTGATATGAGGCAGATAGTCCTTAAGGTTGGCGACTCTGCTTCTTACGGATGCTATACCGGCTGCTGAAAGTTTGCTTCCCGGAACTGCAAGGGCTTTGCTCAGCTCCTGGATATCCACGTTATACATCAGTGTTCCGTGGACCATCAGCCTGTCCTTGTAGACCCTCTTGGCGTACCCGGAACATTTACGCCCGTCGACCATGATGTCGTTCCTTCCGCTTAGTTCAGCATTCACTCCAAGAGAGTTCAAGGCTTCGACCATGAAACGGAGGTATCCCGGATAATCTTTCTCCAGGTCGGAGGATCTTCCGGCTATAGTGTAATTGAGGTTCTGGAGGTCGTGGTAAACGGCTCCTCCTCCTGTCACTCTTCTGACAAGGTTTATCCCTTTCTCTTCGAGATAGGGGATATTCACCTCGGCATAGGCGTTCTGGTTCATGCCGATGATAACGGAAGGGCGGTTCCTCCACAGGTAGAAGACCGGTGAAGGAAGATCCATCCTCTCCAAAACGAACTCGTCGAAGGCCATATTGTAGTATGGATCCTCCGACGGGTTTACGATAAATCGCATGAAACAGTATTTCTATGCCGTTAATTACATCTCGTTACCGACCTTGCGTGCCCTCTGGGGCTTGTCAAGGTTGATTCCGTCAGCGGAAGCTATCTCCACAAGCAGGTTCCAGCCTGCGCACAGATAAACGTACTGCTGGAGCTCTCCTGCGTCAGGAACTACGATGGTCGTGAAAGGAGTCTCCTTGGTATCGATGGCGACAACATGCACATTGGCTCCGTTGAAGACTGTCTGATATTTGGCGTACTCGCTTTCGATGGGGTTGATTACGAACACGATATCACCGTCCTGCATGACCTCCTCAGGTCCGTGAAGAGCGTATGTTCCCTCGAGGAAGTCGCTCTTGCGGCGGGTGATTTCGTTGGTCTTGAGGGTAAGTTCCTCAGCGACGCCGTCGTTCATTCCTGCGAAATAGATGGTCTTTGCGCCTCTTGCCCATTCTACGATCTGGGCGGGAACTTTGAGGGTGAGAGCGGTCTCGACCTTCTCAGCGAGAGTGTCAAGGCACTTTGAGCAGATCTGTTTTCCGGCGAGGTCCCTGATGACTGCTTCGCAGAAGAGAGCCTGCTCGACCACGCTCTTGGTGGCGGCTACGGCATTCTCCCAACCGCATTTGAGGACATGGGTCTTGACGCATACTTCCTCAAGGGGAGTGGCTTCATTTGCTGTCAGTCCGAAGAATTCCTTATGACCCTGGGCCTTGAGCTGATTGGCGAGCATGAGGGTCTCTTTTGTCCTTCCGGAGTTGGAGTCGCAGATGACGGTATATTTGCTGAGATCGTATTCACATGCCTGATGTGAACCTTCGGTGTGGACGTTGGCCTCGACGCCCCAGGTCATAGCCTTACGGATAGCGTTCTTGGCGGGCATGATACGGCTTGATCCTTCACCGGAGAAAAGGAGTTTTCCTGTTTTTTTGACGGATTCGGTGACGAATGCGACATCTTCAGGTTTGAACTTGCGGATTGTCTGGACTGTGTCCATCATTTCCTGGACGAGATAGTACTGAGCGTACTTGTTTTCTGTGAGGTTCATTTTTTTTAAATATAGATTGTCTGTGTTTTCCTGTACGACTTACAAAAATAACTAAAAATCCCCAATCGCTTATGCATCAAGGAGATTTTTTGTTCCAAAACGGTGTCAATCAAAGCTCAAAACGTGATTTTTCGGGAAAATGTGTCTCAAATGCAGCAGTGACTTCTTGACGGTATCTCTCGAATTCTTTCTCTTCCATGTGGACATCATTAATGCATATCAGTTTAGTGGAAGGATTGAGAATGTTTGAGCAAATGGCCTCAGGACTGTGAACGGCAGGGGAAAGGTGCTTGTTGGAAATCTTCCCTCCGGTAGTCAATCCCTTGTAATACAGATAATCCAAGAACAGATACTGGTTGAAGTTCTCGGTGGTCCTGAGTCTGGATACCCTCCGTGAGATTTCCGCTTCGGAGAAGGCGTAGATCTTCTCACTTTGGCTTCTCAGCATCGGTGAGCATGTGTGCTGAGGGCGGACGAACAAAAGACCGGGCTTCATGCCCAGAGCCCTTCTGGCTTCGTGGTCCGAGTTCCTTACCCTTTTCTTGTATTTTCCCCCGGCGAAAAGATGGTGTGCGAATCCGATCACAGCCTTTCCGTCTTTGAAAAAATCTTCTTTAACGCAGTCCATCACCGGGAACATGTCATCGTTGAAATACAGAAATTCTTCCCCCAATCCCGGGATCTTGTGCATGTACATCTCGATGGTCGTACTGTTGAATGTCGGCAGGATCTCCTTCGGCATTATGTCCTTGTGCAGGACTACATGGACCTCTTTGGGATTGACCCAGGAAGGGACCTGGCTGTCCGAGGACACCAGCAGGAATACTTTTTCAGCGAAGGGTATGTGCTTCTCTACTCCACGCAGCAGGTACTTGAGGGTGCCCCAGTCGCGGTATCTTTTCGTCATGGCTTCTCCCCCTATGGCATCAGCATATTCTTTCTGCCATACCGGATCCAGACCATTGACGTATGTAAGGACTATATCCATTTCAAATCTTTTCTTTCAAGTGAAAATGCTCGTCCAGAGCCTTCCATTGGAGGTTGTTGCGGTTTTCTATGCCCTTGTTTATCTTTCTTAATGAGACTTTCTGTGAGCTCTTGATTGTGACAGGCTTTGGGAAGAATGGCCCTGTGGCTACCTTGATTCCGTTGACGGTCTCGACGGCTTTCAGCCAGAGGTCATCGGCTGTCGGGGCAAGAGCTTTTGCTCTTTCCTTGTCACAGAAGGAATCCACCGGCAATCCTGCGGGATAGAGAACCCCGGCGAACCCGAGAGCCACATTCCTGAAATCCGGCTCTCTCTCTGAGGAAGACTTCTTCCAGAATGAGTATTCGTGAAAGTGATCCTTGTCAATGACCGCTCCTATGTTGCAGCATACCGCTCCGGGGTATTTGTCCCTCAGGTGGACGAGCCTCTCAATGGTATCCTTCCTGTAGTAACAGTCGTCATCTACAGTCACCACTGAAGCGTTCGGGTATTTCTCAAGGGCATAAAGGTATTTGTTGTGGCATCTGAGGTTGTATGGAAGGAGCACTATCTCAACTCCAAGTGATGAAAATCTTGTGAGTGATTCGGGAAGGTACTTCATTCCTCCGGGGAACTCTTCTTCTGTCAGAGCCACAACGATCCTGTCCGGTCGGACGGTTTGCTTGAAAAGGGATTCCAGGGTAATCCAAAGTCCGCCAATGCGTGCGGGAAAAGAAGTGAGAGAAACGATGATTCCGTCCTCTTTCCCGGAAAGCGGTGACTTTCGGGACCCTTCGAGGGCTTTCGTCCATAAAGGAAGTGTCACTTCTTTCACTGACCGTATTATGTTTGACAGGAATTTTCTCATAGCGCAGTGTTTTTGGAATCGTTGAGGAAGGAGATTATACCGGGGACGATCCACTGTTTCATCTGCGGATATGTCGGAAGATGACCACCCGGATATGAAATGCCCCGACTCGGGTAATGTGAGGAGAATTCGTCTCCGCACCGTACCATCTCATCGGCATCCGCGAAGAACCCTATCGTCTTTTCTATCTCACTCTGGGAAAGTCCGTCGAACTGCCCTTCTTCAAGCTTTTCCCATCCCTCGCAGATTTCGGGCGTGATGAAAAAGGAAAGGGAACCGTCTTTTCGTGGGGAGAGGTATTTCACTTCACCGATCATGGTTTTCATCAGTCCGGCTATATGGAAGTCGGGATTGACCAGCACCTTTTTCCTGCCACGAAGTTTCTGGGTGATGAAACCTCCCATTGACATCCCTACAATGAGGTCAGGATTCTCCTTTTCGCATATCGATCTTACCAGCGACATCGCCCTAACGGGATCAATAGGTATATCCGGAGCTATTACCTCACAAGGTTTGAGGAGCATTCTAAGCATGTCCGCCATCTTGTATTGTCCGGATGAAGCGAGCCCGTGTATGAATAGAATTTTGAGCATAAAGGGTGTATCTTTGCAAATGTACTACAAAAAAGGGATATGTACCTTGCCTTATGTGCCAAAATCCTTTTTCCTGAAGGACGATAAAGGATGATATCTTTTCCGCCTTTTTGGCTCTCCGAGGGTTTGGCACGCCCTGTGCAGCAAAAAAGGAGGACGTATGCTATGCGAAGAACAGAAATCATAAAAGCGGTCTTTACCTTGGTGCTCCCGGCAATGTTGCTGCTGGGGTGCTCCCGCAAGTCCGCAAAGGACACTAACGCTGATGGGCTTGAAGCCATTACTTCCGTCAAGGAACTCGGACTTGTTGAGTATAGGGTCCGTAAGATCGTAAAGGCGGATGACGAAGGGGAGTGGTACAAGATAGGAGACCGTAAGATCCTTTTCAGTTGCACTGCATATCTGAAAGCCGGAGTGGACATGTCTTCGTTCACTGTGGACGATATCGTGATGGACAGATCTAATGGAAAAGTTTCGATCACCGTTCCTCACGCATCCCTTCTTACCATCAATATCCCTTCATCAGAGGTCAGACTTGAGTATGACCAGGTGACTCTTCTGCGTTCATCCTTTTCGGCACAGGAGCGGAATCTCATCCTGAGGCAGGGGGAGAAGAGCATCCGTGACAGCGTCCCATCGTTGGGTATTCTTGAAAAGGCGGAAGAGAACGCCAGATTGTTCTTCGAAGCCCTTTTCTCCAAAATGGGTTTCACGACCGTTGAAGTGATTTTCAAATGAGAAGCGCCATGAAAAAGGAAAAGAAGAAAATCACGATTACGGTTTCGCCCACGGTCCTTCTTCTGGCGATAATTGTACTTTGCATCGTTTGGACGCTTGTGACAAGACCAAAGAAGGAGAAACGCACTCTGAAGATCGATGAAACTCCAGTGATTGTCGACAGGATAAAGACTCTGGGAGAACTCAATACCGCATGCTATTACGATGAACTTGTCCTTCAAGGGTCAAAACAGAATTATTTTTCCACGACTCCTCTAGGAGCATTGGCAAGGGACGGATTCGGAAAGGATGTCGATGATCATTTGGTGATTATAGCCAGAGGAACGGTAAGGGCAGGAGTGGACCTTCTTGAAATGAGCGGTGAGGATATCCGTTTCGTTGGAGATACCGTTTTCGTCAGACTTCCTGAAGCGAAATATCTCGATATCATCGTTAATCCTTCAGACTTTGAAGTCTTCGCGGAATCCGGCAATTGGACCCATGAACAGGTTACCGCCCTTCAAGGTACTGCAAAGGAGAGACTTCTTCAAGGGGCCGATTATTATGGTCTCAAGATGAAGGCATATGAAGGTGCCATGGATGCGGTGACAACTCTTCTTGAAGCAAGCGGCTATTCTTTCATAAGGTTCGACCATTCTCCGTCATACATCAAACTTCCTTCTCCGAAGGATTGAACTTTCCGTGAATCTTCTATCTTATTATAACGAACAGGCCGCAGAATGAATAAATCACTCTACGGCCTTCATTCTTAAGAAGGGAACGCTAATTTACGGTAAGGACAACAGCCTTAGTATCTCTGCTGTTCGGGCCGACCATTATCTCAAAGTCACCGGGTTCGCAAACCCAGTTGAGTTCGTGGTCATAATATGAAAGTTCCTCTGCAGTGAGTGTGAATTCAACAGTCTTGGTCTCACCGGCCTTGATGTCGACTTTCTGGAATCCTTTCAGCTCCTTGACAGGCCTGGTAGAGGTTGCATAGATGTCATGGATATAGAGCTGGACGATTTCCTTTCCGTCCATACTTCCGGTATTCTTCACATCGACACTGACCTTGACGCTTCCGTCAGCGGCCATTTCATTTGCAGAAAGTCTGGGCTCACCATATTCGAAAGTCGTGTATGAAAGACCATATCCGAAAGGATACAGAGGGGCGTTCACTACATCAATGTAGCAGCTGGTGAATTTTCTGTAAGGCTCGTAGTCGGGATGGGGACGGCCTGTGTTCTTGTGGTTGTAGTAAAGGGGCAACTGACCGACCATCCTCGGGAACGAGGTGGTTAGTTTGGCTGAAGGGTTTACATCACCGAAAAGGACGTCCGCTATGGCATGTCCGGCTTCTGAACCTTCGGACCAGGTGTTCAGGATGGCGTTCATGTTCTCGTCTTCCCATAAGAGTGTAAGGGGCCTTCCTGTCGTAAGCACCATCACAATAGGTTTTCCTGTTGCTTTCAGTGCCTTGAGCAGTTCCAGCTCGGCATCAGGCATGCTGATGTCCGCTCTTGAAGAACCTTCTCCGTTCATATTGGGAACTTCACCTACACATGCGACAACTACATCGGCTGCTCTTGCTTTGGCTACAGCCTCAGCTATCATCCTTTCCTGTGGAACGGTATGAAGAGCGGGAACCGCGTAGTTGGGCATGAAATACTTGATCATTCCGTATTTGATGTTTTCCTCAAGATCCTTGTCGCGGAAAAGCCAGCTTCCTTCTGCATAGGACACGTTGGAGGGGTTTGTTACGGCATCCTTGATTCCTTGAAGGATGGAGATGCTTTCTCCAGCATGTGAGGACATGCTCCAAGTACCGTTCATGGCTGAACTGTCATCGGCCAAAGGACCTACGACAGCTATCCTGGCGTTCTTCTTGAGCGGGAGAACTCCGTCATTCTTGAGGAGTACTTGACATTCCTGAGCGACTTTGCGGCTGAAATCTCGGTTTTCTTTGGTGAACACCTCGGCAGCCACTCGTTCGGGTTTGAGATATTTGAACGGGTCGTCAAACAAACCGAGCTTGTATTTGGCTTCAAGTATCCTTCTGCAGGCGCGGTCTATGTCCGCTTTGGAGACTTTCCCTTCATCAAGGCTCTTTTTCAGAGTCCCCACGAATCCATCGGAGTTCATGTCCATGTCAAGGCCGGCTTTGAGTGAGCGGGCTGACACTTCCTGGAGATCACCTATTCCGTGGGCTACCTCTTCCATAACAGCTGTAGCATCAGATACGATGAATCCGTCGAAGCCCCAACTCTTACGGAGCAGATCATCCATAAGATAGGAGTTCATTGTTGCTGGGATGCCTTCGAATTCATTGAACGAGCTCATGTAGCTTCCTGCACCGGCTTTTGCTGCAGCCTTGTAAGGATTCATGAATCCGTTCAGGATTTCCTGACGGCCGTAGTTCACCGTGTTATAGTCCCTACCGGCTTCAGCGGCACCATAAAGTGCATAATGCTTCACGCAGGCAAGAACGTCATGGTCGGAGAATATACCGGTCCTTCCTTGATATCCGTAAACATAGGCCTTGGCTATTTCCCCACCGAGATAGGGGTCCTCTCCACCTCCTTCAGCGATACGGCCCCAACGGGCGTCACGGGCGATGTCGACCATAGGACTGAATACCCAGTTGACACCCATTGCTGAAGCTTCTTTTGCAGCAATCCTTGTCGCATTCTCAATCAGGTCCATATTCCAGGAAGTGGACATGGCGAGAGGAATCGGCATTACGGTCTCATGACCATGGATCACGTCCAGACCGAAAATCAGCGGAATGCCGTGTCCGGATTCAAGGGCGATCTTCTGGATTTCGGTGAGATATTCGACATTGCTAGTTCCATAGAGTCCACCCAGTTGACCCGCGCGAAGCATCTTGACGTTTTCGTCTTCTTCAGTCACTCTCAATGCCGAAATGAATCCGGATGCGGAGTGTAGGTTAAGTTGTCCGATCTTTTCTTCGATCGTCATCTCTGAAAGCAGGTTGTCCACGAACTTGTCCATCTCGGACTTCTGGCCACAACCCACAAGCAGCAGTATTGCGGCTGCTGCAAGAATGAGTCTTTTTGTCATAGGCGTTATGATAATTATTTAAACAGTTGTTGTGCGAAAATGGTAAGATAAACTCTCCAGTTCCTCCAGATATGTCCTCCGTCTGACTCATAGTAAGTCACCGGGTATCCGTGTGCGTCACAGTACTCTTTGAGCTTCAATGAGTTGACCTTGACCCCATCAGCGCTTCCGACTCCAATCCAATGGAGTTTGGGATTTGCTTTGAAGGTGGCTTCGAGCGCCTCGTCGAATCCGTCCTCATCAGGAGGTACGACTCCTGAGAACATTCCTACATATCCGAACATGGTGGGATACCTTCTTGAAAGAGCGCTAGATTGCCTTCCTCCCATGGACAACCCTCCTACAGCCCTGTTGTACATTCCCTTAGCTACGTGGTAGTGGCTTTCGATGAAGTTGATGATGTCAGGGAAGCTGTCTTCGATTTCCTTGGTGGAATCTGAACGGCTGTTTGTGAGTGTGGGCTGGAACATGTTGACGGCTGCTCCGGGGGCAGCGTTGTTGTAGTATACACCGTTGGGCATGACTACGATCATGGGTTTTGCCTTGCCTTCGGCAATGAGGTTGTCAAGAATCTGGGCAGTTCTTCCCAGGTCGCTCCAGGCGTCTTCATCACCGCCGCTTCCGTGGAGAAGATAGAATACGGGATATTTCGCCTTAGGGTTGTCCTCATACCCTGCGGGAGTGTAGACGGTGAGCCTTCTCTGAGCTCCGAGTGTGGGGGAGTTGTACCATACATGGGACAATGAACCATGAGGGACGTCGTGTACCTCATACCAGTATCCCTTGTCTCCCTTTTCGGCGCTGATGGTAAAGATGTTGGTCCATGTGGCGACATCCCTGTTCTGGTAGATGTTGGAAGGGTCCATCGTCTTTACTCCGTTGACCAGGAAGCTGTAAGAGTAAAGTTCTCCCTCCAAAGGAGCGGAAGTGTACTCCCATATTCCGTTCTGGCCTTCTTTGAGGTCAACAATGCCTGCAGACTCCATTGTCATCTCCCTGCCTCCGTAGTTGACGGTACGTTTCATAGTAGGGAGGAAGTCTCCTGTAAGTTGCACGGTGATAGCTTTGGGAGCGCGAAGACGGAAAGTAACACTGTGGTCGGGATTGATTTCAGGAGAAACGATTCCAGAACCGGGGCCGAGGGCCTGCTGGCCTGATGCGGAGAATCCCAATAGAAGGACGGCTGCCGCTAAGATTGTCTTTTTCATTATGGGGTCGGTTTGATTGATTGTCGTGAACGTCCTAGTCGTCCCAAACCACACATACGGGTTTGGGAAGAGTGATCACTTCTCCATTAGGAGAAAGTGAACCGTCTTCCGGATTGATTGAGAACACTTCGATGTCGTTGGAATCCCTGCATGCTGCGAGCAAGAACTTACCGTTGGGGGTTATCGCGAAGTTCCTGGGATGGATTCCGGTGTTGCAGTACCCGGCATCTTCAAGCGTGCCGTCCGGAAGGATACGGTAAATTGCTATACCGTCATTCTCGAGCCTGAGGCTTGCGTAAAGGAACTTTCCGTCAGGAGTGATATGGATATCGGCGGCGCCCCTGGCATCGACCCGGTCAGCTCTCACAACCTGCTTTTGTGTCAGCTCACCGTTATCGTATCCGAATACTGTGACATCGCCTGAGAGTTCACCGATGACATACACATTCTTTCCATCAGGAGAGAAAATCAGATGTCTGGGGCCATAGTCGGGGTGGACGGGGAAGGCTTTTGGAGAGGAAAGCTCTTTTCCGGCATCGAACCTCAGAATCCTGTCGGCGCTGAAGTCGCTGGCGAAAACATACTTCCCGTCGGGAGAGAAAATCGCACAGTGGACATGCGGTGTGGCCTGCCTTACGCCATCCGGACCGCCAGCTTCACCGGGAATCACCTGTGTGGGATCTCCGGCTTTGCCTTCGTTTCCTACAGGGAATACGCTAAGAGACCCGCCCGTATAGTTGGCTGTCAGGACCACATGACCGTCTGTTGAGACATAGCATGGGTCTTCTCCTTTTGTAAGGACTGTCGACAGCACTTTGAACGAGAAATCGTCTCTGTTGAACTTGAGGGTGCTGAGAGACGCCGTGGCGTCATTCATTTCCCCGACGGCATATACTGTCCCGTCTTCGGTGATTGTCAGGAACGAGGGGTTGGGAAGGCTTACAGAGGAAACGCTGCCGGGAGCCTCAGGGGATGTTTCCATTCCGGGAGGAACGATCTTCCCGTTCTGCTGGTCGAATCTGTAGGTGTAGATTCCCTTGCTGCCGGAATCCGTATAAGTCCCGACCAGCATGGTGATCGTATTGTCACCTTTCTGGGGACCTCCGCAGGAAACGAGAGCAGCCGTTATAAGGG
>DBWN01000134.1:0-1122 GCA_002308935.1 Bacteroidales bacterium UBA1237
GACATGCTCGAAAGGATAGAGACCCGGCACGGACTCCGCCAGCTCTCCTACATGAAGGAACTCGGCATGGGCAATGACAAGTACATTCTCATAGACCTTGACAACGGAGGGGTAAGGATCACCGCCGAAAAAGCCGCTGAAGGTCTGAAGCCTTTTGTCCAGGGAGAATAAACCAAAAGACCTGACGATTTGAGCACCGGAGAAGGCAGAATGCCCCTCCGGTGTTTTCTTTTGTCCTCTTCTTGCCATTGAGAAGCGGAAGACTTATATTTGTCCTGTCCCGCAAGGGAACATCATCGCTGCAAATCAACAACTGACATACTCCATGAAAAGAACACTCTTCTCCACCCTTCTTCTGGCCATCTGCATTTGCATGGCGGCCAAGGACATCGAAGTGAACCGCTTCCGCTATTCAGGGCCTTTCCCGGTCAAGGCGCCTATCGTGCTGGATTCCCTGAACGTGAAGGGCAAAGCGTTCTCCTTCAAGGAACTGCTCGAGTCCTCACCGGTCAAGACAACTGCCGACAGCCCTACCATCAGCGGTGACGCCCTTCCTTCAGTCGCAGGTGACTATGCGATCGGTGCTGCGGCATTCAACTTCGAAGCCACGGGTTACGGCTCCGCCAAGATCAAAGTGGAGACTTCCGCTGAACAGCACGCCGTATATCTTGACGGGAAGAAGATTTCCGGAGGAGACAACACCCTCTCTCCTGGAACACACACTGTAGAGATCAAATACCTCCTCGCACCAGGCAAGCCGGCCGACCTCAAGGCGACAGTCACGTCCACGGATGACAACCTCATTTCATTAAGGGAGGACGGCAAGCACCTTTACGGTCTCAAGGACGTTCTTCTCGGCACCAGGGTGTCAGGAGTATCAGTATCTCCTGAGGGGGACTACATGATAACCACCTACTCCAGGACACTGGAGGGCGGACGTTCGTCCTCATTCACTGAAATAAGCGAAGTGGCTACGGGAAGAGTGCTTTCCACCAGAACCGACCGGGTCTCATGGATGCCCAGATCCAACCGCTACTGGCTTTCAAGAAGGGAGCCGTCCGGCACCATGCTCGTCGCTGTGGACCCTTCCACAGGAAATGAATCAGTCATAGCGGAAAACAT
>DBWN01000134.1:1183-4254 GCA_002308935.1 Bacteroidales bacterium UBA1237
CCCAGGGAAAAGCAGGACATCTACAGGATACTCTCCCCGGATGACCGTCAGCCGGGATGGAGGTCAAGGTCATATCCGCTCAAGTACGACATCGCAACCGGAAGCATGCAGCGTCTCACTTGGGGACACCACAGCAGCCGGATTTCGGACATATCAAAAGACGGCAAGAAAGCCCTTATGAGCGTTAGCGAGGAAAGGCTTGAAAAGCGTCCCACCACCCTCAGCACACTCTACCTTGTAGACCTTGAGACCCTCGAATCAACCACCCTTGTGGAAAAGGACGGATTCATGCAGGGGGCGATGTTCTCCCCTGACGGCAGCGAAATCCTTCTCACTGGATCTCCCGAAGCCTTCGGAGGTATCGGAATGGATGTCGACCCGGGACAGACGCCCAACACATATGACATCCAGATGTACATCATGGACCTCAAGACAAAACGGATAAGGCCCATGACCAAGGACTTCGACCCGAATGTCCAGACCGTCAGATGGAATCCCACGGACGGCAATGTCTACTTCACCGCCGAAAACAGGGACAGGGTGAGCCTATACAGGATGAACCCCAAGAACGGAAAAATAACTTCCCTTGAAGCCAAGGAAGACATGGTGAACGGATTCAGCATCGCACTGTCTGCCAAGACCCTGGCGTATTACGGCCAAGGCGCCATGAACTCCGACCGTCTCTACACTCTTGACCCCAAATCCGGGAAGTCCACTCTTGTGAAGGACCTCAGCGCCGAGATCCTCAAGGACGTCGAACTCGGTGAATGCATCGAGTGGGACTTCAAGAACTCCAAGGGTGAGACCGTCTACGGCAGATACTATCTTCCGCCGCATTTCGACGCATCGAAGAAGTACCCCATGATCGTGAACTACTACGGGGGCTGCAGCCCTACCGGAAGGAACTTCGAGAGCCGCTACCCCCACCATGCATATGCCGCTCTGGGATACGTAGTATATGTCGTATCAGTTCCCAGCGGAGCCACCGGCAACGGCCAGAAATGGTCAGCAAGGCATGTCAACACCGCCGGTGACGGCCCCGCTCAGGACATCATCGAGGGCACGGAGAAATTCTGCCAGGAGCATCCTTTCGTAAACAAGGACAAGATAGGCTGCATCGGAGCGTCATACGGAGGCTTCATGTCACAATACATCCCCACACTGACCGACATGTTCGCTTGCGCTATCTCCCACGCGGGAATCAGTGACCATACCAGCTACTGGGGATTCGGATACTGGGGATACTCCTACAGCGAGACATCCATGGCGAACAGCTATCCCTGGTCAGACCGTGAACTTTACGTTGACCACAGTCCGTTGTATCTGGCTGACAAGATCAACACCCCCATTCTGCTTATCCACGGAGACGCAGACACCAACGTTCCCTTCAACGAGAGCATCCAGATGTTCACCGCCCTCAAGCTTCTGGGGAAAGAGACCGCCCTTGTCGCGGTCAAGGACCAGAACCACCATATCCTCGACTATGCGAAGAGGACAGAGTGGCAGAACACGATATGGGCATGGTTCGCCAAATGGCTGAAGGATGATTCATCCTGGTGGGACGCCCTCTATCCTCCCGTCAATCTCTGATCCCATGAAGGGAAAAGTCAAATACACCGGGACCAACTATGCGGAAGTCAAGGAACTGTGCGGGGACAAAGTCCTCGCCCCTTACTTCTGCATGGGATTCTCGATGCTGTCTTTACTTACTGACGAAGGCTTCGTTACAGTGAACGAAGGAGACACCATAATCCTCGAAGACGACGGCTCTTTCAGAGTCGGATGAGGAATATCACAGCAAGCTATTCCGCTCCTGCATTATCCTGGACGTATTGGCTCGGAAGAACGCCGAAACGTTTCTTGAACTGGGCGGAGAAGTGTGACGACGAGTTGAATCCTACCATCGCCGCCACCGCCGAAATCTTGTACTTGTCCTCCTTCAGAAGCTGCGCGGCACGGTTCAGCTTGTAAAGGGTGAAGAAGTCGCCTGGTGTATGGCCTGTCAGAGCTTTTATCTTGTAGAACAGCTTGGAACGGCTGACTCCGACATTGGAAGCGATCGTATCTATATCAACTTCACCGTTGCTCAGGTTCTCTTCCAGACTCGCATATACCTTCTCCATGAACTGACGGTCCCTCGGAGAAAGTCCTTCGGTCTGAAGATCATCAGTCTGGGTTTCTGTAGAGAATGAGAGGAACTGCTTGAGGCGCAATCTGTTGTCAATCAATGACCCCACGAGAGCCATAAGATAATCCGGGTCGAAAGGCTTCACGACATAGGCGTCAGCTCCCATTTCAAGGGCGCTGACCTGATCGGCTACAGAAGAACGGGCGGTCAGCATGACGACAGGGATATGGCATATCTCCAGATTCTCTTTCACCCTGCGGCAGAACTCCAGTCCGTTCATGTCCATCATCATGATATCGCACACGATCACGTCCGGAGACTCCTTCTTTATGATATTGTACCCGCTCAGAGCATCGAAACGGAATACGACCTTGTACTTCTTCGAGAGGAATGACTTCAGATAATAGACCATCTCATAGTCGTCATCGATGACAAGCACGGTAGGGAGTTTCTCTTCATCCTCCCTTGCCGACGACTCAGAAGCATCGGAAGAAGAAGCCGTGGATGAAACCGTGACGTTGCTTGGATCCTCTTCAAACGACTTTTCCTCCTGATTATAGTAGGATTCCCCGATAGGGATGGAGAAGGTGAAGACGCTTCCCTGGGCATCCTCACGGTTCGCTCCCGTGATTGTCCCGTGGTGCAGCTCGACAAGGGATTTCGTGTAGAACAGGCCTATCCCGGTCCCTCCCATCTGCTTTCCGGACTCTGACTGGCTGAAGCGTTCGAAAAGATGAGGGATCTTGTCCTCCTCAAGCCCTATTCCAGTGTCCAGCACCTTCACGGTCATCACCCCGTCATTGAACAGGCAGTCCACGTCTATCTCCCCGCCCGGAGGAGTGAACTTCAAAGCGTTTGAACAAAGGTTCCACAGTATCTTCTCCAGTTTGTCCTCATCCACCCATCCGGGACGCTCTTCCTCGCAACCGGTAAGGTGAAGGTC
>DBWN01000134.1:4317-5385 GCA_002308935.1 Bacteroidales bacterium UBA1237
CCACATGCAGGCTCATCTTCCCGTGGACGAGTTTATTGAAGTCCATAAGCTGTGAGGTGAGGTTCAGCATACGGGAGACGTTGCGCCTTGCCATGGAAACGGCCTTTTCACGTCCTTCAGGAGTCTCGTCCCCTTCGATTGAAGTGAGCGCCGCATTGATAAGCGTCAGCGGAGAGCGGAATTCATGCGAAATGTTCGCGAACGAATCGATATTCTGCATGTTCAGTTTCTCCTGGAGTTCCCTTTCCTCCCTTTCCCTTCTCGCCTCATTCTTCTTCTTCACCATTGACCTGAACACAAAACCAAGTGCAGCCAACAGCAAGAGCACCGCAATACGTATCGCATGCAACCATAATGGCCGACGTACAGAGAGCAAGAGGGTGTATTCGGGGGTAGAATAACCGCTTACTGAGCTTCCAACCCCGAACCTTATCCTGTTGACTCCGTAATTGAGTGAATGCAGGGGCATTTCGGAAGAGTGTGAAGAGACTCTCTTCATTTCTCCCGAACGGTTCACGGATATATGGTAATCGTATGAATGTCCGATTCCGGAGCGTCCGACTGAAAGGAACATGACAGGAGACAAAGTCAATGACTTGAGTCGTATTTTGTAACGGTGACTCTTGTCGAACACCGTCGTGGGTATCGTGACGATCTCCCGGTCATCGGTAGCGAAAGTGACCATAAGAGGTATTTCGTCCAACATGAGTTCCTCTTCTGAGGGAGCGTCGACAGAAAAGACCGACTGGCCGTCACACATATAAGATTCCCCGTCAGGAAGAGCGAGGATCCATCTGCTCGTAGAGAGTCTCTCATCATCGCTCCATAGGAGCTGGACGGAACCGTCTGCGCGGTTCCACCTGTACATTCTGCGGTCATTGCACAGGAAAAGAATATCACCTTTGGAGTCTTCGAATATGCTGCTGCATCCTGTGGTTTCGGTTTCGGGTATGATCTCCACCCTGTCTTCTGAGAGAATGTAGCGGAACAGTCCCATGGAACGTGAACCTATCCAGATGTCCCCTTCCCTGTCCTGCATGAAGACATTCCAGTACACCTGATACCTTG
>DBWN01000134.1:5557-6886 GCA_002308935.1 Bacteroidales bacterium UBA1237
CCTACCCCGTACCCCCAGACGCTGCCGTCTGAGCCCAATGCCGCGGACATCGTCTCCGGTGCCGTATACCTGCATTCAAGATAAGGACGGCCGTCATCGCCTGTCTTCAGAAGATAGGCTGACCTGTCAGTCCTTCCGAAGCCGGAAAGAAGAAGCCTTCCTCCCGCCCCGGAATTCATCTGGAAAGGAACGAAAGATGCCCCGAGAATATCACTGACCGGAGAAATATCCTTTATCTCTTTTTCTTGAAGGTCATACGTCAGCAGTGAATTGTCAGAAAGGAGCAGCCACAGATACCGTCCATCAGAAGCGGATGAATTCCAGTATCTTCCCCTTAGTGAAGACAGAAGTTCATGGTGGGGAGAACCTTCATTCTGCTGGAATCTCACCACCCTGAATCCGCCATCTTGAACGGAATACCAAAGGTTGGATGAGGAATCAAGCAGGAAATAATCCCCCGATTCTTCCAGAATGACCTTGTCCAGCACAGAAAGACCGAGCCAAGTGGCGTCAAGCGTGCCTGACTCACTGTCGTAGACAGCCATCCCGTCCGAAGTGCGGAAAACAAGATTCCCGGCCCCGGCGCGGCTGATGCTCTGTACCCGCTGCGAAGAAAGGCCGGAGAGCTGATACGGCAGAGGCACTTCTTCACCCGAATATGTACTCAAGCACCGTAATTTTCCGTCACGGCCAAGCAAGAGGAGCCTGTCATCGAAAGCCATGACATCTGAGATCCCGTAGTCCGGCTCAAGCGTCAAGTCCCTCTCGAAAGAACGGTCGAAACGGATGAGGGTATTGCCGTAATGGACCCAAAGCTGTCCCGAATCATCGAAAAGAGGAATCGTCTGGTCCTGGGTCACTGTCCTGAAATCCATCAGAAGCTTGAAGGTACGGCTGGGCTCATCAAGTTTGAAGATAGCCCTCCAGGTCCTGGCGTATATCCCGCCTTCCGAATCAAAGAGGATATCCCTTACATAAGCCTCATAACTGTCAACTTCATAATATATGAAGCTGTCCGTTTCCTCATCGAAACGGTCGACGCCATGTCTGGTTCCGACCCAGATGTTCCCTTCAGGATCCGTCGCAAGCGCATTGACGCTGTTCGATGAGAGGCTTTTCGCGTCAGTGGAGTCCGCCACATAATGGAGAAGGGTCCCTCCCTTCAGTCTGTAGAGTCCGTCACGGTTGGTCAACATCCAGATGTTGGAAGCGTTGTCCTGGCTGAAGCCGGTGATTTCCGAGGTGGTTTCACCGCGGACGATCAGCGTCCCGCTCTTGGGATCAGGCATCAAAGGGCCCTTGCCGCACGAAAAAACGAGCAGCGCCGAG
>DBWN01000005.1:0-1153 GCA_002308935.1 Bacteroidales bacterium UBA1237
CAGCCCGAAGAATGCGGGCCTTGCCGTCTCTGAGAGGGTATAGATCTCACCGGGAGCCTTCTGCGCCACAAGAATAGGAGACAGAACGAAAGCTGTGGCTGTACCGAGCCTTGCTATCGCAAGCTGAAGTCCCATGGCGAAAGCCACATTCCTTCCCTTGAACCATTTCGCTATGGAACGGGTAACAGCGACACCGGCGATTTCACTGCCAAGACCGAATATCATGCATCCGACATAGGCGACAGTAAGCGATGTCCCCGGAGCAAGTCCGGAGGTTATCGCCCATGTCACGATTCCAGCACCAAGGACCATAAGCCCCACGAACACGGAACCGATCAGTCTGACGCCATACAGATCAAGCAGGATGCCGCAAATCACAAGGCCTCCCCATACGCAAAGGAAAGAATACCCTCCCGCGTAGAGGCCGTATGCCGCCGAATCCCATCCCAGTTCCAAAGAAGAAGGATCACGGAATATCTGGGAAAGTGTCGAGAACATGTCGTCAAAGAAGTACGACCCGAACATCGGCACAACCAGACATGCCAAAGCCAGCCAGCAAGCTATTTTGCTGGCTTTTATGTTACTGCTATTTTGCTGCATCAACGACCTCTTCTTTGATATTGGGTTCCTCCAGTCCAAGACCCTTCTTACGGTCAACTACCTTAAGTACGAGACCGAGTGCAAGAGCTGCCACGCCAAGGCAAGCAAGCATCACCAAAGGTGCCGTATAGTTGAACTGTGTAGGATCGGTGACTCCGGGATTGGTCTTGTCAAGAACCTTACCGATCAGAAGAGGGAACAGCCACAGACCGATGTTCTGGATCCAGAAAATGAGCGCATATGCAGAACCGATGACCTTTGAGTCGACGAGTTTCGGGACGCTGGGCCAAAGAGCTGCAGGCACAAGTGAGAAGCTGGCTCCGAGAACAAGGATAGTGACGTAGGCTACAATCGCTCCACCGATGGCATTGCCCTTGAATGCAGGAAGGATGAACGCGAATGTGAGGTGGCAGGCAATAAGGAGTATAGCGCCAAGAACGAGCATTGAAGCGCCTTTTCCCTTATGGTCGAGATAATTGCCGAGAATAGGGGTAATAAGTACGGCGAGAAGAGGGAATACAGCGAAAATGGATTCAGCGCTCTGCCTCATGTA
>DBWN01000005.1:1206-4639 GCA_002308935.1 Bacteroidales bacterium UBA1237
TCTTGTCCTTCTGGAAGTTGCTCACAAAACCGGCAACAGCCACGATGAGCATGATGATATACTGGATAATGGTGACGCTAGAGCCGGCCCAGAATGAATCAGCTGCAGGTTCTGTCAGGGTGAGGTTGCACTGGAGCATGTTCACAGCATACTTCTGGAACGGGAAGATGGCGCTATAGTAAAGCACGCAAAGAAGGGCCACGATCCAGAACCCGCCGTCGCTGAGGATCCTTCCGATATCGCTTACCTTGAAAGGATCATCCTTCTCCTCGGCCTCTCCGGTCTGAGAGTCAAGCTTCTTGTCCATGAAGAAGTAGACAATACACATGATGAGGGCGATACACAGGAGCACGACACCGAATGCTACTGAACGGGATACGTCAACATGCCCGCCGAGCTTCGCGAAATAAGGCGAGAATATCATACAAGTGGCGACACCCAAACGTGCAAGAGCCATCTCTGAACCCATCGCAAGAGCCATCTCACGTCCCTTGAACCATTTTACGATACCACGGCTGACCGTGATTCCGGCCATTTCACAACCGCAACCGAAGATCATGAAACCGCAAGCAGCAAGTTTGGCTGAAGCCGGCATTCCGTCATAGAACGGTGAAACTCCCAATTCATCGAAAACAGGAATGTAATTCAGGTGATTGGTGAACCAGGTCTCAAGTCCGCTTCCCATGAAGGATGCGCTGACAGCGTACCATTTGATGATAGCGCCCACAAGCATCACACTCGCTGAAAGGACTGCCGTGAACCTCACGCCCATCTTGTCGAGGATGATTCCCGCAAATATCAGGAAGAATACGAAGACGTTGAGGAAGACCTCTGAGCCCTGCATCGTTCCGAATGCGGTTGAATCCCAACCTCTTGTCTCCTGCATCAAGTCCTTGATAGGAGAAAGGATGTCCATGAAAATATACGAACAGAACATGGCGAGAGCCAGCAGTAGAAGCGCCAGCCAACGCATTGCCGCAGAATCACGCAGCGTTTTTTTAGTCAAATCTGCCATATTTGAAGTCAATTGATATCCTTAAAAAGAGTCGCTAAAGTAGCAATATTTTGAAACATTCCCAAATTATCAGTACCTTCGCAATTACCCCGTTTTTGTGTATGTACAATCTGCTTGATAATATACAGTCCCCCGCAGACCTAAGGAAACTCTCTACAGAACAACTGGAGGAAGTATGCGCCGAAATAAGGGACTACATGATAAAATGCTGTGCAGTCAATCCCGGACACCTTGGCTCAAGCCTCGGTGCAGTTGAACTGATAACCGCTCTCCATTACGTATACAACACTCCCAAGGACAAGATAGTCTTTGACGTCGGACACCAAGCTTACGCCCACAAGATACTCACCGGCAGAAAAGAAGCATTCAAAGGCAACCGGACCAAAGACGGAATAAGCGGATTCCCGAAAATGGACGAGAGCCCTTACGATGCCTTCGGCGTGGGACACTCATCGACTTCCGTTTCAGCGGCGCTCGGACTCGCGAAAGCCGCAAAGCTCCAGGGAGAAGACAAGAAGGTTGTCGCCGTAATAGGTGACGGAGCCATTACCGGCGGTATGGCATTCGAGGGACTGAACAACGCCGGAGCAGCGAACTCCGACCTTCTGATAATCCTCAATGACAACAACCAGTCCATTGACAGCAACCTTGGAGCCCTTCACGAATATCTCCTCAGAGTGACATCCGGGCACTCCTATAATGCAATAAAGAGAAGGATATGGAACACTGTCGGAGAAGGAAAACTGAGGGACTTCCTCCAGAAAGTTACAAAGGACACCAAGTCCAACCTGGTGAGGAAAACCGGAGGTGACCTGTTCGAATCACTCGGATTCAGATACTTCGGTCCCATTGACGGGAATGATCTCCCCACACTCGTATCCACGCTCAAAAGGCTCAGCAGGATATCAGGACCGAGGATTCTCCATATAATGACCAAGAAGGGTAAAGGGTTCACTCCAGCTGAGGAAGACCCTACCACTTGGCATGCCCCAGGAAAATTCAATCCCGAAACCGGCGAAAGGGTTCCAACCCATTACCCGGCCGACAGATACCAGGACGTATTCGGAGAAGTACTCATCGATCTTGCCAGGAAAGATCCAAAGATCGTCGGCATAACACCGGCAATGGCATACGGCTGCGGAATGACCGCTTTCGCCAAAGAATTTCCTGAAAGATTCTTTGACGTAGGAATAGAAGAAGAGCACGCAGTCACATTCTCAGCTGGACTTGCAGCCGGTGGGATGAAACCGATCTGCAACATTTACTCTTCGTTCTCACAAAGGGCATACGACCAGATAATCCATGATGTCGCCCTCCAGAACCTGCCGGTTGTCCTGTGCTTCGACAGAGGAGGACTTGTAGGGGAAGACGGAGCCACACACCACGGATGCTACGACCTTGCCGCATACAGGGCAATACCCGGTGTGACCATTTCAGCTCCCTCCGACGAGACTGAATTGAAAAACCTGATGTACTCCGGATCCCTTTCAACTGGAGGTCCATATATAATAAGGTATCCGAGGGGATGCGGAGAAGGCACACCATGGAGAGAGGAAGAATACCGGACAATTGCTCCAGGAAAGGGCAGAAAGATAAGGGATGGCAAAGACATCTCGATCCTAGTTCTCGGACCTTTCTGCCGCAAGGCGCTTGCTGCCGCCGAAAGATTGTCCAAGGAAAAAGGCATAGAAGCCGCAGTATACGACATGAGGTTCCTCAAGCCGATCGACACGACTATACTCGAAGAAGCGGCCTCCTCAAGATACGGTCTGCTTACAGTCGAAGAGGGATCAATCAAGGGAGGGCTGTACGGAGAGGTGACAGAATACTTCGCTCCAAGGAAGAATTCCATTCCAGTCCATGGCATCGGTATTCCGGACAGGTTCATCACTCAAGACAGGCAGTCAGCCCAAAGAAAAGAGTGCGGTCTTGATGAGGATGGGATTTATGATCACTTGGTCATCATGGCGAGCGAAGATCCTCAATAGATTCAATGACTGTGAAAAATCTTTGTTCACGTCTTCACAATAAGGTCAAGCACTTGAACAATATATATCAAATATGATAGGTTATGCAATGAATTTGCACCTGACAGATCATATTTGTGCCCAAATAGAGAAGGACACCTATTCAACACAAGGCTCCAAACAGCAATATTCTAATGACACAAAAGGTAAAAATCTCGAAAATTGTTTGGAGAATGAGAAATAATCCCTATATTTGCAGTCCCTTTCGGAAAAGGACCGGAAAAAGCCTTGAACGCCGATATAGCTCAGTTGGCCAGAGCACGTGATTTGTAATCTCGGGGTCGTGGGTTCGAATCCCTCTATCGGCTCAAAGTTCTGGTCCTGAAAGAATCGGAAAGACATATCGGGAGGATACCAAAGTGGCCAACTGGGGCAGACTGTAAATCTGCTG
>DBWN01000019.1:0-2409 GCA_002308935.1 Bacteroidales bacterium UBA1237
CCCTGCCTGTTGTATCCTGCGATTCCTCCGACATTGCTCCCTTGGGATGCTACGGTGGCGTCATTGGAACAGTTGAACAGGTAGCCTGCATTGAGGTATCCTACTATTCCGCCTACATATGAACCGCGTCCGTTTATCGTGCCGTGGTTGTCGCAGTCGAATGCCCTGGCTGAAGTGGAACCTGTGATTCCGCCCACCATTCCAGCTCCGCTGACCTCCGCGAAATTGATGCATCTTTCGATATAGTATCCATCAGCGACGATTCCGGCGGTGTAGCTGCTGCCGCCCTCATAGTTGACGGTTCCGTTTGCGGTACAGAAGCTGACTGAGTAAGCTTCCGCAGCGATCATCGCTATGACTCCGCTTCCGCGTCCTGTGACACTTCCCTGGACATCAAGGTTCATGATGGTGCCGGTGTAAGGCCAGCCACTCATGGCTTTGCCGAACAGTGCCCTGTGACCGAGTTCTGAGTCTATGTACAGGTTGGAGATGGTATGGCCGTTCCCGTCGAATGTCCCTATGAAGTTGAAGTTCTCGTTGGTGGCGTAATCTCCGATGGGGTCCCAGCTTCTGCCGGAGGCTTCGCTGCAGATGGGACTGAGGTCGATGTCGGCCATAAGAGTATAGAAGGCGCTCGAGGCGTTCACCTCCTCTCCCGACTGTGTCTTTATGGTACCTTCTGTAGCATTGACGGAGGCCTGCATCAGAAGAAGGTCCCCGAGGCTCTTTATGAGGAACGGGTCAGCTTCGGTGCCGCTTCCCTCGAGGAATGTGCTGGGTTCGACCCCTTCGTCAAGCTTAATGGAGAAAGGAGTGGACTCATGGACCTTGGAGCGGACCATTTCGAAATCCTTGTCATATGTCTTCAGCATGTAGCCCGTGGAGGTTATCACCTTCACGGTGAATCCTCCCTTGTAGACCTGGGGCGGCAGGGAAATGTAGAAATCGGTGGCTTGGTCGTCCTTTAACATCACTCCTCCGGTGTCAAGGGTGAGTGTTTCGCTACCTTCCTCCGACATCACAAGACTAGGGACTGAACCGGAACCGGTTTCAACGGTGGCGGGACCGGATACTTTGCATGAAGGGTCCGCGCTGGTGAACTCTATGGCCGTGACGGTGTGATGCCCCGTTATGGAGAGCTTGAGAACGGAACACAGGTTCTTGAACTGAAGGTCGGAGGAAGCGGCTTCCGCGATCATCGGGAAACTGCCGTTACCGAAGGAATCCAGTCCTCCGTACTGCTCGGAAGGGATTGTCAGGGTCACCTTTCTTCCATCGTAATCTCCGGCTGAAGAGTAGGGATATACCGCCACATAGGCGCTTCCTTTCCCGAATCCTGAGAATTGAGCCTGTTTGGTACCGGCTCCGGAAGAGAGTTTGAAAAGGTTGGGGGTCGCTGCTCCGTCAATGTACACTCCTATCTGGTCATCCTCACTCCAGAGGACTTTGTAAGAGCCGTTGTCCGGAGAGAGAGAGGTCTTTGTGTCGCCTTCCAGGGAGGCCTTGAGGACGGTCTGTCTTGGGTTGACCTTGAGCTCGGTTTCCCTGGTTTCGCATGAGCCAAAAAGGAGGGATCCCATAAGGGCAAGGCCCGCTATATATATAAAATGATGTCTTTCCATACGCCTACCAGTTTATGGGATTACCGTTTCCGAGGTCCTCGTTGCCGCCGCTGCCTTCACTTCCGACAGCAGGTCCGAGACGGCCACCGGCCTTGCCGGCGGCGCAGTTGTCTACGTAGTAGTCTCCGTAGTCCGCGGACCGTATCACCGTCTGCGACCCGTATGCCCTTTGGATGTAGACAAGAATCTTGAGGTTGTCCTTCACGTATGAAGAGGGAACGCTTACTGAGTAGTTCCTCTTGACGATCAAGTTGTCTTGTGATGTGGTGAAAGCTTCACCGTTCACGTCGGTCACCGCGATCCTCGCTATGTCGTTGTGGACATAATTCTCGTGATCGCCATCGTAGTTGTCAGCCTGCGTTCCGATGACGTTGCTCTCGGTCACGATCACGGTCACCTTGTAGGAGTCCGCTTTCTTTATGTACATCTTGAGGTCAATGTCAAGAGTGCTGCCGGAGAAGGAGGAATTGTATCCGACGGTGGTCACTGGCGGGTAGTTGGTCTCCTGCTCTTCCACGAATTGCCTTATCAAGCGTGCTCCGTAATCACCGGAGTAGTTGTCAAGGTCCTGCCTTCCGTCAACCATTCCATGAGGATATGATCCGTTGCTGTTGTAAAGGCTGATGAGCGGATTGAATGCCGTATTCGACAAAGAGCCGCTGCTGCTGTAGATGTTCAGAACTTCAAGGGTGCCGGGATACTGCTGCTGATACAGGTGGACCGTGTTGGCCATGATGGGGCAGTATCCGCACCAGGTGCCGGTGAACTTCATCAGGAGTGACTTGTG
>DBWN01000019.1:2513-11069 GCA_002308935.1 Bacteroidales bacterium UBA1237
CTGTTCTTCTGGACGGAGACGGTGATCTCGGAATTGCCGCTTCCGCTGGAAGGGGACACCGTGCACCAGCTCTCGCTGGAAGTTATTTTCCAGTCCATGTTGGAAGAAACGTTGGCTTTCTTCGATTCCGCGTTTTCTCCGAAATACACTGACATCGGTGTCACTTCGAGAGAAGGGGTGGCTCCTTCCTGGGTGACTGAAACCGGAACGCACACTTCCTTGTCATTGCAGAATACGATGGTTCCGCTCCTCTTTTCAGCGGTAGTGTTCGCTTCAGCCCTGAAATTGTAGACGGTTCCTCCGTTTGAAGTGGATACGTTCTTCACCCAGTCGGGGCAGGAACTCATCCTGAACCCGAGGGTGGATGTCACCGTGATGTCGAACGCTCCTCCGCTTGAAGGAAGGCTGACTTCAGTAGGGGAGATCGTGAACACGTCTCCTCCTTTCTGGCTGACTTGGATTGTCCGGGTGAGCCCTGAGGAGGTGGATACCGTTATTGTTGCGCTCCTGGCATCAGTGGTGTTGTTGTCATCGGCCTTGATGGTGAGGGTGGCGTTACCGCTGCCGTTCGCGGGGGAGACTTTGCACCAGGACTTGTCTGATGATGCTGTCCAGTCAGTGTTTGAAGTGACCGTTACGGACTTTTCAGATGCGGAGCACTCGAATGACAGGCTTGATACTGAAATCTCGATTTTGGGGTCTTCAGGTTTTCCGGCCTGTTTCACAGTGACGGGGATGCACACTTCCTTGTCGTTGCAGAACACTATCGTTCCGGTCCTGTCGCTTTCCGAGGGGTTGGCTTCAGCCTTGAAGGTGTAGACATCCCTGTCGAAGCCGGCCTCGGAGATCCAGTCGGGATGGGAACTGATCTTGTATCCGATGGAGGATGTCACCTTGATGTCGAAGGATCCTCCGCCGAAAGGCACTGAAACTTCAGTGGGGGAAATCTCGAACACGTCAATGCCGGCCTGCTCTACCTTTACTGTTTGGGAGAGTCCGGAATCCGTCTTAACTGTTATGGTGGTCGACCTTGTGGAGGTCTGCTCGTGCTTGCTGACCTTTACCTTGACTGTGCCGTTACCGCTGGCGGATGCAGGGGTGACCGTACACCAGCTCTGTGGAGAAGAGACTGTCCAGTCTACGTTGGATGATACTGTGAAGGTCTGCTCTCCGCCTTCGGAGTCGAACTGGAGGGACTCTGTGGAAACGGACAGGACCGGGCTTTCGGTCTTCCCGTCCTGGGTGACTGAAACCGGAACGCATTCTTCCTTGTCATTGCAGAAGACGATTGCGCCCTTTCTCTCGGCTTTGTCAGAGTTCTCGGCCGCCTTGAAAAGATAAGTCGTAGTGATGTTGTTCTTTGTGGATCCCGTTTCGGTTATCCATTCCGGCTTGCTGCTCAGTTCGAATCCCATGGTCGCGGTGACCTTGACTTCGAACTCGCTTTCCACGTATGATATGTTCACTTCCCTTGGGGAAATGTCGAACACTTCGGCTCCGTCCTGGGATATCTCGACATCCTGGTATTTCCCGTTGGAAGTCTTCACTGTAATGGTCGCCTTCCTGGGCGAAGTTTCCGTGAGTGCGGATACCTTGAATGTGACCTTGGCGTTGTTATTTCCGCTCTTCGGGCTCACCGTGCACCAGTCGCCGGTCGAAGAGACTGTCCAGCTTGTGTTCGAAGTGACGTCGAACGACCCTTCGCCTCCTTCTGAATCGAACGTGAATGAAGACTCGGAGACTTCGAGTTCCTCGACGAATCCGCTCTGGGTGATTCCCACCTCACGGAACTGTCCGCTGGAGGTTTTCACGGTTATGGTGGCGTTTCTGGTCGAGGTCTCCGTATGCTTTTCGACTTTGAAAGTTATCTTGGCGTTGTTCTTGCCGTTCTTGGGGCTCACCGTACACCAAGCGCTGGAGGATGAGACAGTCCAGGATACGTTCGAGTTTATCTCGAATGAACCTTCTCCTCCATCAGCATCAAAGGTGAAAGTGTCTTTTGACACTTCTAGCTCCTCGTCCACCTTTTGGGCGGCGGCCTGTCTGACGGTCACCGTCTTCCGGGCTACACCGCTCTTGATGGTATATGAAGCCTGTCTGTCTTCGTATGAGGTGTTCTTTACGGCAGATACGTTGATCTTCGAAGATCCGGAGCTTCCCGACGAGGGTGATACCGTGCACCATGATACTGATCCCGAGGTTTCGATGGACCATTCGGCTGTTGAAGTGAAGGAAACCGAAGCGGATCCGCCATCAGCTTTGAATTCGACCAAGGCGTTACCGTCACTGGTCTGGGAAACGTTGCCACCTCCGGAAATGTTGAATTTGATTTCCGGAGCGGTTTCCTCTTTGGCTTTTTCGGGGCTGCAGGTGACCAGGAACAACAAGGCCGCCAATGCCGCTCCAAGAAGGCATGGAATCTTTCGCATATTTCTGAAAAGATGAGGTTATTAGTAGTGTTGCTTTACACAATCGCCCCCGAATATACCTCTTTTTATTCAAACAAATTCAAAAATTCGTAAAGCATTGCCTTTGAACGTCTGAATTTAACTGGACAAGCTGGGTGGCAAATAGCTTCCGCTGCTCCTTTCGTAAGCGATGGTACCGGACTCTTTCAAGAGTCAGTTTTTATTATACAAAGGAGAATTGCCTTCACATTACTTGTCAAAAGGGGCGTCTTTATGTAAAGAAAAAAAGCCGTCTTTTTTCAAAAACTTTCGACTTTTAACGTTAAAATCTTTCGTTTCCTTTTGTTTTTTCGTTTTGGTTGATTATATTTGCTCCAGATTACCATCATATCAAGACAATCATGGACAACAATCAGCTGAAATTGATTTCAGAGTTAAGCAGAAAGAGGTTGATCGAAATCATCTGCAGTGCGAAAGCGGGACACACGGGTGGTGACCTCTCTTGTCTCAATGTACTTACCGTATTATACTTTCATACATTGAACCTTAAGGCTGACGCCCTCAAGGACCCCGACCGTGACCGTTTTATCCTCAGCAAGGGCCATTGTGTAGAGGCTCTGTTCGTCACACTTGAGGCTGCCGGCATCCTCCCCAAGGAGGAACTTGACACTCTCGGACAGTTCAATTCCCCTCTTGCCGGACATCCGACAATCAACGTCCCCGGAATTGAAGTAAATTCCGGTGCACTCGGTCATGGACTCCCGATAGGTGTTGGAATGGCCATTGCGGCGAAGATGGACGGGAAAGCATGGAAGACTTTCGTACTGATGGGAGACGGTGAACAGGGAGAAGGATCCATTTACGAGGCTGCGATGGCTGGCCATCAGTATCATCTTGACAATCTTGTGGCGATCATTGACCGCAACCGCCTTCAGATAAGCGGCAATACCGAAGACGTCATGGCCATTGACAATATCGTTGAAAAATGGTCGGCTTTCGGTTGGGATGTCAAGCAGATGAACGGTGATGACATTGATTCCATAGTGGAAACCTTTGACGGGATAGATTACACGAACGGCAAACCCCACCTTATCGTCTCCAATTCTACCAAAGGTCTGGGCGTTTCTTTCATGGAGAATGTCGCAAAATGGCACCATGGAGTGCCTTCAGCTGAACAATACGAAGTGGCGATTGAAGATATTGAAAAGAGAATAGCAAAGGCAAAGGAGGAGATGAAATGATAGCTTGCAGAAAAAGTTTTACGGATACGCTCCTTTCGCTGGCGCGTACTGACAAGAATATAGTCGCAGTGACCACGGACGCCCGTGGATCAGTCACGTTGGGTGATTTCGCAAAAGAATTGCCGGCGCAGTTCGTGGAGTGCGGAATAGCTGAACAGGACGCTGTCGGAATCTCGGCAGGTCTCGCTCACAGCGGAAAGAAGGTCTTCTGCTGCGGTCCCGCATGTTTTTATGTGGCAAGAAGCCTTGAGCAGGTCAAGGTCGACCTCGCTTACAGCAGGAATCCTGTCAAGATTCTCGGAGTAAGCGGCGGAGTCGCTTATGGCGCCCTGGGTGCCACTCACCACAGCCTGCATGACATAGCCGTCCTGAGGACCTTCCCGGGAATGAATGTGGTTCTCCCTTGCGACGCCCGCCAGACAGCCAAACTCGTGAAATTCCTGGTGGATTTCCCGGAGCCGGTTTACATAAGGGTCGGCAGGGCTGCTGTTCCCGATGTCTATGAGAACGACGACTTCACATTCGAGATCGGCAAAGCTAACATGCTCCAGGACGGTAAGGACCTTACCATCATCGGAACTGGAGAGACAGTGTACCACGCTTTCAAGGCTGGACAGGAGCTCTCTTCTAAAGGAATCTCATGCCGTGTGCTGGATTTCTCCTGGATCAAGCCCTTCGACAAAGATGCCGTTCTTAAGGCCGCCAATGAGACCGGACGCATAATCACTGTTGAGGAGCACAGCCGTTTCGGAGGTCTCGGCGCACTCGTCACCGAAGCCCTTTCCGAGAATCCTGTACCTGTACGCATCCTAGGAATTCCTGATGAGGATGTCATCCATGCCACCTCTCCGGAAATCTTCCATTACTACGGCCTTGATGCCGAAGGTATCGTCAAATCAGCACTTGATTTCATAAAGTAAAGCACCATGGAACATCAGGTAATATCTGTAGACCAGAGCACCCAGTCGACAAAGGCTCTCCTTTTCTCAGAAGACGGACGTCTCCTTCAGATGGCTTCCGTACAGCATGACCAGATCTATCCAAAAGAGGGATGGGTCGAGCACGATCCTGAAATCTTATACGCGAACACTGTAAAGGTTATCAACGAGGTAGTCAAGGCAGGCAAAGGAACCGATGTCGAGTATTCCCTTGCCCTTACCAATCAGCGCGAGACGGTGGTCGTCTGGAACAAGAAGACCGGTAAGCCGGTCTCGAACGCTGTGGTATGGCAGTGCATGAGAGGGAAAGACATCTGCGACAGCCTCAAAGCCAAAGGTTGCGACGCTCTTGTCCAGGAAAGAAGCGGATTGCTGATTGACCCCTATTTCTCCGCCAGCGGTGCAAAGTGGATTCTTGACAACGTGGACGGAGCCAGAAAGGCTGCCCAGGACGGTGACCTTCTCATGGGAACAGTCGAGTGCTGGCTCATCTGGAAACTCACCGGAGGCAAGGTGCACGCGACGGATTATACAAACGCTTCACGTACATTGCTTTTCAACATACACACCCTTGACTGGGATGAAGACCTTCTGGATCTTTTCACCATTCCCCGCAGCATGATGGCGGATCCCCGCCCTTGTGATGCTTTCTATGGGGAGACTACCGTTGAAGGACTCTTCGGGAAGCCCATCCCCATCGCGGGCGTCCTTGGCGACAGTCATGGAGCTCTCGCCGGTCAGATGTGCTTCGGTGAAGGCCTTGGTAAAGCCACCTACGGAACGGGCTCTTCCGTAATGGTGAATATCGGTGAAAACTGCGCCACTCCTCCTGCAGGTCTTGTGACCTCAGTCGGCTTCGCCGCTCTCGGTAAGGTTTTCTACGCTTTTGAAGGGAACATCCATTGTACCGGTGCCACAATCACATGGCTCAAGGACAAACTCCACCTTATCGGCAGCGCCGGTGAAATCGAAGGTTTCGCCACGGCAGTTCCCGACAACGGGGGAGTGTACTTCGTTCCGGCTTTCGCCGGTCTCGGAGCACCTTGGTGGCATCCTGAGGTGAAAGCCCAGATATGTGGGCTTTCGCTCGGTTCCTCCAAGGAACATGTCTGCCGTGCGGCTCTTGAGTCGATCGGATACCAGGTCGCTGACCTTGTCAAGGCCATGACAGGTTCCGCAGGTATCGACCTCAAGGAAATCCGTGTGGACGGAGGTCCCACCAAGAACAAATTCCTCATGCAGTTCCAGTCAGACCTTCTTCAGGTTCCGGTCGTGCGCTCTGAAGTCGAGGACGCATCCGCTTTCGGCGCTTTCGTGATGAACGGTTTCGCCCGTGGCAAGTGGACTTCGTTTGATCAGGCCAAGTCCGTTTGGAACGGTGAAGCGCCAGTACTTCCGGCTCCTTACGCAAATGTCGAGAAAGCCTATGACGGTTGGAAGGCCGCCGTGAATCAGCTTATAAAATAGTCATATACAATACACACAACAATTAAAAAATCCATCTCATGTACAAAGCAGGTAAAAAGCTCTGTTTCGGTGTAATCATCGGTACACGTGCATACTTCAACCCGGCGCTCGCCATAGACGTGCGCAAAGAACTTCTCCGTGTTCTCGAAGAATGCGGTTACGACTATGTGATCCTCCCTGAGGATGCTACACCTACCGGAAGCTCATCAATTGAGACCCGTGAAGACGGCCTGAAGGTCGCGGCACAGTTCAAGGAGAACCGTGACAACATCGACGGTATCATCGTCGCCCTCCCTAACTTCGGTTTCGAGATCGGTATCATCAACGCCATCAACGAGGCCAATCTCGGTGTTCCTGTTCTGGTCCAGGCTTATGACGACTACAATGACAAGGTCGACCTCGACAGCCGCCGTGACGCATTCTGCGGAAAGATTTCCGTATGCAACAACCTTTATCAGTACGGCATCCCGTTCACTGATACTACCCTGCACACATATGATATCTATGACCCGCTGGTGAAGGCCGACATCATCAAGTTCGCCGGTATCTGCCGCGTTGTCAATGGACTCCGCCACTGCCGCATCGGACAGATCGGAACCCGTCCTCTGGGATTCAACACCTGCCGTGCAAGTGAGAAGCTCCTCCAGAAGTACGGAATCACCGTGGTTCCTGCAGACCTTTCGGAACTCATCTTCGCTGCTGAGAAGATCGCTGATGATGATCCTGATTACGTCGCCAAATGCAACAGCATCCACGAGTATGCCGCAGTTCCCGCCAACTATGAGGAGAAGATGCCTCTTGTCACCAAGTTCGCCGTAGCTGTCGAAAGGTGGACAGAGGCCAACTGCTGCGACGCCCTCGCCATCCAGTGCTGGGATTCTCTCGAGATGAACTATGGCTGCGCCGCCTGCGTCGCCATGTCGATGCTCAGCGACAAGCTCATCCCCAGCGCATGCGAGACCGATATCGCCGGTGCCGTGTCAATGTACGCCCTTTCACTCGCTTCAATGGAACCTGCAGCCCTCATGGACTGGAACAACAACTTCGCTCAGGATCGTGAGAAGTGCGTCTGCACCCACTGCGGTAACTTCCCTTGCGGCTTCATAGGAAACAAGGATCTCAAGCTCACTCCTCTTGGAGTCCTCGGACGTACCCTCGGAAAGGTCAAGACCTTCGGAGCTGTCAGCGCCAAGGTTTCTGAAGGTGACTTCACATACTTCAGGATCTCAACCGACGACACCAAGGGCAAGATCAAGGCTTACTTGGGTGAGGGTGTGATCACCAACGACCCTTATGGAATGGACGGCTGTATCGCAGTCACCAAGGTTCCTAATCTGCAGAAACTGATGAAGCACATCTGCCGCAACGGTTTCGAGCACCATGTCGCAGCCTGCCGTCAGCATGTGGCTGACATCCTCCAGGACGCTATCGAGAACTATCTCGGCTGGGATCTCTACGTACATGAATAATCCGGACTGAGTCCTCGTAAACGGCAGAGCCGCCTACGGGGGCTTTCCTCCATAAAAAACGAACAACAATGGTACTCGTAACGAACGTCACCCTGGCGATGATTTGCTGCATTTACTGCTGCATCTGCTGGGGATCATGGGCCAACACCCAGAAGCTCGTACAGAAGAAGGACTGGAAGTCTTTCCTTTTCTACTGGGACTATATCGCAGGATTCTTCCTGACAGCTCTGCTCGGACTTCTCATCTTCAACGGAGGTAACCTTTTCGCAGGTCTCACCTGGAAGGCTATCCTTTGGCCTGTACTCGGAGGTCTCATCTGGAACCTTGCCAACATCTTCCTTACGGCAGCCAACGGCGTCGCCGGAATGAGCGTCGGCTTCCCGATCGGTGGAGGTCTCGGATGGGTAGGTGGAATCATCTTCAACTACTTCAGTTCCGGATTCACCGGCAACAAGCCTATGCTCTGGTTCGGTGTCCTTCTCGCAGTAGCGGCTATGGTTCTCTGCGGAGTTTCATACAGCAAGCTGGCCGGAAGCCAGAAGAAGAGCCCCAAGGCCGGTATCATATTCGCATTGATCTCCGGTTTCGGTTTCGCGTTCTTCTATGGCCTCGTGGTGAAAGGGACAGCCCCCACATTCGGTGGAGTAGGAACCCTCTCTCCTTATCAGGCCGTGTTCTTCTTCGCTCTTGCCGTCCTTGTTTCCACTCTCTTCCTCTGCCCTGTGGCAATGAGTCATTCGGTTGAAGGCAAGACGACCATCAAGGACTATTTCGGCAAAGGTGATGCACGCACACATCTTATCGGTATGCTGGGAGGTTTCATATGGATGAGCGGTATGGTGATCAGCTTCATGACCGCGCAGGCTCCTGTGAACAAAGCTGTCTCCTATGCGCTTTCCAACGCTTCTCCCCTTGTCGCGATGATCTGGGGCGTTCTGATCTGGAGAGAATTCAAGGAGGCTCCTAAGGGAACCATGAAGTTCGTCTATGCGATGTTCTTCTGCTTCCTCGCAGCGCTTGTCATAATAGCAGC
>DBWN01000019.1:11208-11983 GCA_002308935.1 Bacteroidales bacterium UBA1237
TCTGTCATGCTTCCCAAGAGCTACAACACCCAGCCCGACCGCAAATACCCTGTAGTGTATATGCTTCATGGGGCGAATGAGAATGACTGGGAATGGGCGAATATAGCCGTTTCCATGATAAATGAAGCTATAACCCAGGTCACCAATGACGGTTCCGCAGCCGAGTGCATTGTGGTATTCCCCAATGCTACTGAAGGCAAAATGGGTTACTTCAACCAGGACGGCTGGAAGTATGAGGATTATTTCTTCAAGGAACTTGTTCCTGCAGTTGAGTCACGTTACCGTGTGATAGCTGACAAAGGGCACCGCGCAATTGGCGGATTGTCAATGGGAGGAGGCGGTTCCTTCAATTATGGAATGCGTCACCCCGACATGTTCTCGAGCGTATATGCGATCAGTGCTGCCGTAAGCCCGAACGCTTTCGCTGCGGATGCCGCTTCATCAGCCGCACTTCCCGCCTCGATGAACGGAGGAACTTATACACCCGAACAGATAGAGGCTGCCAAGAGCGTCAACTTCGTTCTCGATTGCGGAGACGATGATTTCCTGTTCGATGCCAATGTGGCTTGCTATCAGGCCATGAAGAAGAACGGGATGAAGGCCCAGTTCCGTTGTTTTGACGGGGCTCATGCTTCATACTACTGGTATGACGCCCTTCGTCGTGCTATGGTGTACTTCACCAGGCACTTCTCCGACCAGATGCCGTAACATACCCGCTTTGTATATGCAAGGATGGAGGTCTTCCCCTTAATGGGCCGGCCTCCATCTTTTCGTC
>DBWN01000078.1 GCA_002308935.1 Bacteroidales bacterium UBA1237
CTCGACCTTATCGGCGATCTGAGACTTGTGGGAGGATTCCTGAAAGCGAAGGTCGAAGCTTTCAAACCCGGACATGGCATCAACACCAGGGCCGCTGCCAAGGTTTTGGAAGTTTTGGGACAATAATCACGCAAGGATTCCCGTTTAAGGGGTTTATTCTTATGAATTGCTGTCTCAGGAAGTGTTTTTCCGATAAAAATGCTTTCCTTTGCAGACATTGAAATAATAAACGTAATGAGCAATATACATCCTCTGGCATCAGTCAGCCCCAAAGCCACTATCGGCGAGAACGTCGAAATCGGACCTTATGCATTCATTGATGACGATGTGGTCATCGGAGACAATTGCATAATCCATCCCCATGCTGTCATCTACAAGTACGTGAAGATGGGTAGCGGCTGTGAAGTTTTCCCTGGTGCCGTCGTAGGTGCTGTCCCTCAGGACCTGAAGTTCGACGGAGAGGTCACTTACGTCGAAATCGGCAACAATGTCACCATTCGTGAATGCGCCACCATCAACAGGGGTACCAAGGCTTCTCATAAGGGCGTGACAAAAGTGGGTGACAACACACTTATCATGTCTTATGTGCACATCGCCCATGACTGCAACATCGGCAGACACTGCATCCTTGTGAGCTACGTGGGAGTCGCCGGTGAAACCGACATCGATGACTGGGCTATCCTCGGAGGCGGAGTCAAGGCTCATCAGTTCACCAAGATCGGCTGTCATGCAATGGTCGGAGGAACTTGCGGAGTCAACAAGGACGTCCCTCCTTATTCACTTTGCGCCAAGGACCCTCTCACCTATGTTGGTGTCAACGTCGTGGGTCTCCGCAGGAGAGGATTCTCCCCGGATGTCATAAGGAACATAAAGGACATCTACGACACTATCTATTTTCAGGGCCTCAACATCACCGACGGCTGCGCCAAGGTTGAAGAAGGCTTCCCCGACAGCGAAGAGAAGGAGACAATCCTCAACTTCATCCGCAACTCCAAGAGAGGAATCGTCCGCGGTATGGACGGTCACGAGAAGATATCCATGGAATAGTGCTTCTGTCGACGGCATATTTCCCGCCGGTGTCGTGGTTCGCCCTGGCAGCGAAAGACTTTACCCTGTCCCCGGACAGGGTAATCGCGTCTAAAGTGTACCTCGAAGCGAATGAGACTTACCTCAAGCAGACCTATCGTAACCGTTGCCGTATAATGACTTCCCAAGGAGTGGAAGCCCTCTTTTTCCCGATAATCCATGACGGTGACTATTCCATAACCAAGGTCAAGGTCGATTATTCCACCCCATGGGTCCAGCGGACCGAAAGGGCGATAGCCTCTGCTTATGAGAATTCAGCGTTCTTCACCTATTACGGGGATGAACTCTTCTCCATTCTGGACTCAAAGCCGGAGAGACTATGGGATCTAAACCTTTCGATAATCCGCTTTTTCCTTGACAAGATAAAGATAGGAGCGGAAATCTTCCCGACCGCTTCTTATACTCCGAGAGGGGAATCATCCCGGTTGTACGGGGAGGATTTCAGGGACATCATCCATCCCAAAAAGCCCAATACCGTCCTTGAGGATCTGGGGCTCGGGAAGGAGTATTTCCAGGTGTTCAAACAGAAATGGGGATTCGTTGAGGATCTGTCCATAATGGATCTTCTGTTCAATGAGGGTCCATCATCCATAATCTACCTTAAAAAACTTCCTTGAGTGCTTCTTCGTTTATTTGTAGAGAATCCAAATTGAACTAACTTTGTAGACTGACGTTCGTCAGAACAAAACACGATATCGGATATGAGATTGCCTGCAGAATGGGAGAAACAGAGCGGAGTCCAGCTCACATGGCCGGATTCCACGACACCGTGGTACGAAATCGACAAGGTCATTGACTGCTATGTGAATATAGCGGCCGCCATCTCTTCAAGAGAAAAGCTTCTTGTCGTGACGACTGACCCGGCGGCAACCAAGCTTGACATAGCCGTGCGTGCCGCAAGGATGGGGGTGAAGATCGATGTGTCCGGGATTCTTTTCGCCCAGAGCCCGATAAATGACACATGGGCCAGAGACCATGGCGGAATCTCAGTATGGGGTGATGAAGGCGAGAAATACCTGTATGACTTCGTTTTCAACGGGTGGGGCCTCAAGTTCGCTTCCAATCTCGACAATCAGATAACGAAGAAGATTTTCTTCGACGGCACTTTCCAACCTGATGTCATGTGCGTGGACATGCGGCCGTTCGTACTTGAGGGAGGCAGCATCGAATGCGACGGCAAAGGAACACTTATGGCGACGACAGAGTGCCTTACCTCATTGAACCGCAACGAGTACCTCTCCCGTGAGGAGATCGAGGACGAATTGTGCCACGCTTTCGGTCTGGAAAGGGTCCTGTGGCTGGACAGCGGTTCGATAGAGGGTGATGACACTGACAGCCATGTCGACATCCTGGCAAGGTTCGCTTCCCCGGATACGATCATATATTGCAAATGCGAGGATCCCGAGGACCCGAACTTCATTCCCCTCGGTGAGATGGAAGCACAGCTCAAGGAATTCAGGACACTTGACGGGAAACCCTACAATCTGATTCCTCTGCCCCTTCCTCCGAAGATGTATCTTGAAGGATACCGTCTTCCCGGTTCATACGCCAATTTCCTTATCATCAACGGAGCAGTGCTGATGCCGGGTGCCGGTGATGAAGAACTCGACCGCAGAGCGGCTTCAGTCCTCAAGGGAGCGTTCCCGGGAAGGGAAGTCGTCACCATTGACTGCAGACCCCTGCTTTCAGGTCATGGCGGTCTCCACTGCGTAACGATGCAATTCCCTGGAGGTTGGCTTTAGTAAGAAACAAGAACAATAACATAGTCATGAGAATCCTCAATGTCGGAATGGTCCAGCAGTCATGCGGACCGGATATCGAAGCCAACATCCGTAAGATCGAGGCCAATGTCAGGGACTGCGCCTCAAAAGGAGCACAGCTGGTGGTCCTCCAGGAACTTCACAATTCAGTGTATTTCTGCCAGACTGAAGAAGCCGCTCTTTGTGATCTCGCAGAGACGATTCCCGGACCTTCAACCGAAAGATACGGCCTTCTCGCAAAGGAACTCGGCATAGTGATAGTGACTTCCCTTTTCGAAAAGAGGGCACCTGGACTCTATCACAATACCGCCGTTGTCATTGAAAAGGACGGAACCATAGCGGGATGCTACCGTAAGATGCATATCCCGGATGATCCCGGATACTATGAGAAGTTCTACTTCACACCGGGAGACATGGGATTCAACCCGATTGATACATCTGTGGGAAGGATTGGAGTTCTGGTTTGCTGGGACCAGTGGTATCCCGAAGCCGCCAGGCTTATGGCTCTTGCCGGAGCTGACATTCTGGTATATCCCACCGCCATCGGAGGAGTCGGGACTGACCCCGTTGAAGAACAGAAGGTCCAGAGGCAGGCATGGCAGCTGGTCCAGAGGGGACATTCCGTCGCCAACGGCCTTCCTGTCATTACAGTGAACCGTGTAGGACACGAGCCGGATCCTTCCGGAAATACAGTCGGACTGGATTTCTGGGGATACTCTTTCGCTACCGGACCCCAGGGCGAGATTCTCGTGCAGATGTCAACGGACAAGGAAGAGAATGCGGTAGTCCCCATCGATCTTGACAGGACGGAATACGTCAGAAGGGGATGGCCGTTCCTTAGGGACCGCAGGATAGACGCTTACGGGGATATCCTCAAAAGATATCGCAAATAAAACGGACAACAATTAAAGATTTCAATAATGGTCAACATCGGTACAACATTTACGCCCCATGGGAAGAAGGCTCTCCTGTGCGGCTCCGGAGAACTCGGTAAAGAGGTCGCTATAGAACTCGAACGCTACGGAGTGGAAGTGGTCGCGGTGGACAGGTATGAGGGAGCTCCCGCCATGCATGTCGCCCAGAAATGCCATGTCCTCTCTATGCTTGACGGGGATGCCCTTGAGAAAGTGATAAGGGAAGAGAACCCAGATCTGGTGATCCCTGAAGTAGAGGCCATCGCCACCGACCGCCTAGTCAAACTTGAAAGCGAGGGTTTCCATGTGATCCCCACGGCGAAGGCGACCCGTCTCACCATGAACCGTGAGGGTATACGCCGCCTTGCCGCCGAGGAGTTGGGACTCCCTACTTCCAGGTATGAATTCGCTGAGAATTACGAAGAGTTTAAGGCTGCGGTAGGACGTATCGGCTGCCCCTGCGTCGTAAAGCCGGTCATGAGTTCTTCGGGTCACGGACAGAGTGTTGTCCACGATCCCTCTGAGATTGATTCCGCTTGGCACATTTCCCAGGAAGGCGGAAGGGCCGGAGGCGGAAAGGTCATCGTGGAAGGTTTCGTGAACTTCGATTACGAAATCACTCTCCTGACTGTCCGTCACTGCGGAGGAACCACTTTCCTCAAGCCCATCGGTCACCATCAGGTGGACGGAGACTACCGTGAGTCATGGCAGCCCCAGCCCATGTCCGAGGACGCCATAGCGAAGGCACAGGACATCGCCGGCAAGATCACCGCCGCTCTCGGAGGCTACGGAATCTTCGGCGTTGAAATGTTCATCAAGGGTGACGACGTCATTTTCAGTGAGGTTTCCCCCAGACCCCATGACACCGGTATGGTCACAATGATATCCCAGGATCTGTCCGAGTTCGCTCTTCATGCGAGGGCCGTCCTCGGTCTCCCTATCCCCGAAATCAAGTTCTACGGCGCTTCCGCTTCCAAGGCAGTCGTCGTTGAGGGCAACACGAGGGAATACGAGTTCTGTGATGTGGACAAGGTCCTTGAGGAGCCCGGAGTCCAGATGAGGATATTCGGCAAGCCCGAAATCAAGGGCCACCGCCGTCTGGGAGTCATTCTTGCGACAGCTCCTACAGTGGAGGAAGCTCTCGCGAAGGCTGAGAGGGCTTACGCCAAACTGACCGTTAAGGTCTATTGATGAGACTGCCCTTAAGGGCTGAAAAAGATACGGGAAGGATTTCCATCGGAGGAGTTCCTTCCCGTTTTTCCGTTTTTAGCGTTTACGGAGGGGTCTGTTCCTTATAACGTCAGACAATCTTTCGGAAGATAAACGGCGACGGTCTTCCTCATGAAGTAAGGATATGACATGTAGAACAGTCCGCCATGAGGGTTTTTGGTACCCCATGAGTTCTTCATGATGAAATAAGGCTTCCCTTTGGAGTCCCTGGCTATTCCCACTATCGCCATGCAGTGGTTGTCACTGGTCTTTCCTCCTATAAGGCCTATTCTCGCCACGCCCTTTTCCCTTTTGAATCCCCGCTCGGAAGTGTCACCTTCCCAGCAGACTCCACGGCCGCTGCGGACCGCTTTCTCCGTTGTCTTGAGGATGGAATCCATTTCCATGTTCAATAAGGTGTTGTCCTCCCAGTTGTCGGGGAATGGCGCCACGAATTCTTCCCCTTTGGGGACGGATGAGGTACTTCCCAGCCCTATGTAATATCCGGGAGGGGAGACCCTTGCCGCATATTCCAGAGGAGTGAGGGTTTCGCCTTCAAGAATGACTTCTGACGGAAGAGGGTCATCCGTGGTCTGCATCTGGTCGAAAGGAACGATTCCGTATCTTTCCAGAGAGTTCAGAAGTGTTCCGGCGACTCCCCGGCAGGACTTGGGCGCGCGGGGATCAGATTCCGTCATCTTTGAGATCCATGCCACCGAAAGATGGACGGAATCTCCTTTCGAGATGTTCTCGGTCTCGATTGCGGCTAGCATGGCGTATGCCCAACAGAAATTGTTGTCAGCTCCTTGACGCTTTATGGGGGTGTAGGAATTGAGGACCTCGTCCGTGAAAGAGCCGCTCTCCCTGGTGCAGGAAAGCGTGACAAGAGAGAGAACGATCGTCAGGAAGAGTTTCGGAAGCTTCATCGCTTTATTTTGACAGGTACTCCAAGTCACTGTCCGCCTTTATCTTGTCTATTATGGAGCAGACTATCTTGAACGCCTTGCTGTCTTTGGTGTATACGGCCGGAGCGATGAAATTGACCCTTCCTTGACGATGGAGCTTCTCGGCGACAGCCTTCTTGTTGGCTATCTCGGGGTTGTATACCGCTATGGAATTGCCGCCGAACATGTTCACTATCTTCATGCAGGGGACATCGGTTTCTCCGTCTCCGAAGTATATCATCCTGGTGAAAGGTATCCTCTTTTTCTCATCCGGAAGTGAATCATTCACCATCTTGGAATCCCTTGCGCTGAAGATGCCTTTGTTTATCTTGAACATGAACTGGGTTTTCGCCGTATAGTCCACCGCGATTCCTGGCCATTCCGCTTCACCTTTCTCGTCATAGATGTAGGTGCAAGCGAATATGTGCTTGAACTCGTGCGCTATTGGGCTTCCCTCGATTATCTCCTTGAGTCCTGATGAATTGATGTAATGCTCTATTTTTACTCCGTGTGCCTGCCCGTACTCGTTCACGAGGCGGAACCATCCCCTCACTCCGGAGAACAGTTCTATGTGTTGGCCGAACTTTCCGAAATCGCTTCTTCTGAGCTTGATGCCGTGCTTCTTCGCCTCATCGAACATCAGCTTCATATAAGCGAGGATATTGCTTGCGTCCTGACCTTTCGCTATGCCGTCGCTCATTGTCCAGAATTCGGCGGGGTTGGATCCTATCGCTTGGATGAAACCGAACTCCTGCATGTTGCCGGGGGAGAGGGTGCCGTCGAAATCGTAAATCAGTGCGACAATTGGTTTCTTTCTCATATAATATTTTTTGTGCCCTTTTATAACTGCAAAAAGCGGTCCTTCTGGATCGGAATACGGTGTATCGGAGGATTTTGGCGTGATTTTTTCAAACATGTTGACAATTGTTGTATTTTTGTGGACGTCAAATAACAAAAACAGATGGAACACTATCTTGCAAGACTGCAGAACGCAACGCGTAAGTATTGGAACAAACCCGCCCTCAACAATATCGGAGGCGAAACATTCAATTATGGTCAGATGGCTACCACGATCGAGAAATTCCATCTCGCATTCGATGCCCTCGGATTCAAAAAGGGTGATAAGATCGCACTTTGCGCCCGTAACGGTGCCCGTTGGGGTATGGCATACCTGGCCGTCAATACCTATGAGACCGTGATTGTCCCCATCCTTGCTGACTTCACTCCGGAGAGCGTCAACTATCTGGTGGACCATTCTGAGAGCATCGCTCTTTTCACTAACGCTGACAAGTGGGCCAAACTTGATATCACCAAAATGCCCCTTGTGAAGATAGTGATCGATGTCGACACCTGGAAACCGCTCTGGACTGTGGATGAGAAGACTGCTGAGGCTTACGCTTCCGCTGAATCACTCTTCACTGCCAAATACCCTGACGGGTATGGCCCTGAGGATGTGGTTTTCCCGACTGACAATTGGGACAATCTCAGCACCATCAACTATACTTCCGGTTCGACTGGCAGCCCTAAGGGGGTCATGCTCACTTATCGCAATTTCTCCGCTACCGTGGACTACAGCCAAAGGAACGTCCCTTCATCGGATGAATGCAGTATGGTCTCCATGCTTCCGATGGCGCATATGTACGGTCTGGTGATAGAGTTCATCTATCCTCTGTGCAACGGTACTGCCATCTACTGGCTCGGCAAGACCCCGACACCTACAGCTCTTCTCAAGGCTTTCGCCGATGTGAAACCTTACCTCTTGATCACTGTTCCATTGGTCATGGAGAAGATCTTCAAGTCAAAGGTCAAACCTATACTTGACAAACCCATCATGAAGATCGCTGTGAAGATTCCGGGACTGAACAAGATCATATACAAGAAGATAAGGGATGGTCTCATGCAGGCCTTCGGCGGCAATATCCAGGAGTTCATCATGGGTGGAGCGGCCGTGAATCCTGAGGTCGAGAAGTGGTTCAAGAAGATCAAACTCCCGTATCTTGTGGGTTACGGAATGACTGAAGCCGCACCTCTCCTTGCATATGAGCATTGGACAAAGTATGTCGCAGGGTCCTGCGGTAAGGCTGTCGACTGCGCTGATGTAAGGATAGATTCCGACGATCCTCATCATGTCGTGGGAGAGATCCAGGCAAAGGGTGACAATATCTGCATCGGATACTACAAGAACCCCGAAGCTTCAGCCAATGCCTTCACCGAAGATGGTTATTTGCGTACTGGAGACCTCGGTATCATCGATGAGGAAGGCAACATCTTCATCAGAGGACGCAGCAAGAACATGATCCTCGGTCCTTCCGGTCAGAACATCTATCCGGAGGAAATTGAAGCTGTCGTGAACAATCAGAGCTATGTGGTTGAATCCGTTGTCGTAGACCGTGGCGGCAAGCTCGTCGCTTTGGTTTACCTGGATCAGCAAGCTATCGCCAAGGCTCTTCTCGACCCGGAGACCGTGAGTGAGATTCCTGAAAACATCAAGGTAGCTTCCAACAAGTCTCTTCCCGGTTACAGCCAAATCTATAAAGTTGAAGTTATGGCCGAGCCTTTCGAGAAGACCCCGAAGATGAGCATCAAGAGATTCTTGTACAAATAGGGAATTGTTCCTTGTGATCTCATTCCTGGGTTTCGACTTTGCCAGGCACCCTGAAGACCGTAAAGAGAGGAACGATGACTTCGCGAGATATTTCGAGATACGTGACAGGAAGAGCGGCGAACTGTTCTCCGACAAGCTCCACTTCATGATAATCGAGGTCAAGAACATGAAGAAGGGGCCCAAGGAGCTGGAGACCGACCTCGAGAGACTGACTTACGCGTTCGGACACATGAAAGAAGAGACACATATGCCTGAAGAATTCAAAGGGACTGGTATGGAAAAGATCTACGAGAAAGCGAGCATCGCCCAGATGCCCCAGGATGAATACATGAATTACATCAACCACTGCATGGCTATTTGGGATGAGGAGAACAGGCTGAACTCGGCTTACAGGAGAGGTAAGAGAGAGGAAAAGATTGATATTGCCCGGAAACTTAAAGCTGAGGAGACAGACTTTTCAGTGATTTCAAGAACTACGGGACTACCTCTTGAGGAGATTGAAAAGCTATAGTTTTCTATGCTGAGTTCTATATGTGATTAGGGGCTGGCCAGTTTTTTCTGGTCAGCCCCTTTGAAAAATGCCAGTGCTATTTGCTGTTGGTGTTATTTGACAGTAAGGATGATTCTGGCGTATCTGGTAAGAGCAGGAGTGCCGGAATCAGTAACTTGGCAAATGAGATGGTAGGTCTCACCTGATACTGCTCCTTCGGGAACAATTACCTGAGGATTAGCGCTTTGTGCGTTTTCAATCTGGAGTTCTCCCTTGCCTGTTCCGGCGTCTTTGTATTGGAACCACTTGAAGTTGAGAGTGTCACCATCAGGATCTGAAGACTTCGCCGCATTCATCTTGAGGCTTTCTCCAGCGGAGACTGTCCTTGTCTGTTCTCCTTTGACTACAGCCTTGGGTGCGTGGTTCGCCTCATTGTAAGGCTTCACGCACCAGTCGGCCTTCGCCGCGAAATCACTCTGGAGTGCATCGCACCAGCGTGTGAGAGCACCGTAGTAGTCGAGGGTTACCTGTTCGCCCATGCCCCTGTGCTGGCCAAGCCATGCTGAACCGGGATTGTATCGTCCTCCGCTGAACACCCAGTCCGGGTCATCGATTGGAGCGGGATCTATGTAGGTATTGTCCTTATAGAGATCATATCTTCCGCCCCAGCTTCCCCAGTCGGGATGATCCATGTTGCCGAGTCCTGTCCTTATGTTATATATGAAGGAAGGGGAGTCTCCCTCTGATATGAAATCTCCTCCTCTAGTATGGTAAAGGGCGCAGAGCGGACCGTGTCCGTTGAGTATGTTCTCGTTGTTCCACTCTTTCTGGAAGTACTGCCTCATTTCCGGGTACATGAGCTGCCTCCATGAGTAGGCCATAGCCCAGAACTGGTCGGAAAGGATGGTGGGAATATTGTATTTGCCCCAAACGGGCTTGATGTAGTCCTGATAGGTGTTGTCCTGCTCCCAAATAGAGTAGATGCGCATTTTTGAAGCGACGTATTCCATCTTTTCAGGATGCTCTTCCGCTATTGTCTTGAGCGCACGTGAAAGCGTGTTCAGACCTCCCCATGCCTGGAACCAGATGGGACGGGAATCGCTTTCGTCAAGCAGAAGTTTTACGAGGAATTCAGAACCGGGTGTCACTTCTTCCATCTCGCCTTCCCCGTTGATGTTGCCAAGGAGTGATACGCTCTCAAGATATTCGGGCGTGGGATAAGCGGGATCGTTCGCTGAGAGGGAAGGATATACTTCGCGGTACGCTTTCAGGTACGGGGCCAGCCATTCATTTCCGGCCCAGTTGTGCCCGACCCAGTGGAACTGCGAGCT
>DBWN01000233.1 GCA_002308935.1 Bacteroidales bacterium UBA1237
ATCTCTCTCGGCATTATGGGAGAACCCACGGGCATGAGGATGGCTGTCGCCGAAAGAGGCCTCATGGTGCTTGACTGCACAGCACATGGAAAGAGCGGACATGCTGCAAGGAATGAAGGAGACAACGCCCTTTATCATGCCATGGATGACATCTCCTGGTTCAGGAACACTGTCCTGGAGAGGGTGTCCGAGCATCTTGGTCCGGTGAAGATGACCGTTACCCAGATCTCTGCAGGGACCCAGCATAATGTCATACCGGCGGAATGCACCTTCGTGGTGGACGTCAGGCCCAACGGGCTATATTCCAACCTCGAACTCCTTTCGATCATAAAGGAATCCGTGAAGTGCGACGTCAAAGAACGCTCCACAAGATTGGGCAGTTCCCACATTCCGATGGATCATCCGGTGGTCAGAAGGGGACTTTCGCTCGGAATGGAGGCATTCGGTTCCCCTACGACAAGCAACCAGGCGGTTTCGCATTTCACCACGCTCAAGATCGGGCCCGGGGACTCTTCCCGTTCGCATACGGCGGACGAGTACATACTCATTTCCGAGATAGAGAAAGGAGTGGAGGGATACCTCTCTCTTCTTGACGGATTGTCATTGGCTTAGAACAAAACAAAATCATCATATGAAACTTTGGGACAAAGGATTTTCGGTGGACGAGAAGATAGACGCTTTCACTGTAGGCAAAGACCGTGAGATGGATCTCTTCCTTGCGCCTTATGACGTTATGGGTACCATGGCTCACATCACCATGCTGGAGAAGGTGGGGCTGCTGCCCAAAGAGGATCTTGATGTCCTTCTTCCTGAGCTCAAGGCCATTTACAAGAAAGCAGCCGCAGGGGAGTTCGAGATTGAACCGGACATTGAAGATGTCCATTCCCAAGTTGAACTTCTATTGACAAGAAAGCTTGGCGACACCGGAAAGAAGGTCCATACGGGACGTTCACGTAACGACCAGGTGATGGTGGACGTGAAACTTTTCTCCCGTGACAGGATAAAGACCACGGTAAAAAAGGTGGAAAAACTCTTCTCCACCCTCCAGAAAAGGAGTGAAGAACTCAAGGAAATCCTCATCCCAGGATATACTCATCTCCAAGTGGCGATGCCTTCGTCTTTCGGGATGTGGCTCGGAGCATATGCCGAAAGTCTCGCTGATGACATGCTGATGATGAAAGCGGCGTGGGACATCACCAACCAGAATCCTCTTGGCGCCGCTGCCGGTTACGGCTCCTCCGCACCTCTTGACAGAACCATGACCACAAAACTTCTTGGGTTCGATGACCTGGATTATAATTCCGTGTACGCCCAGATGGGAAGGGGGAAGACCGAAAGGGCCATTTCCTTCGCATACGCCTGTCTGGCTGAAACCGTCGGCAGGCTGGCAGTTGACGGGTGCTTGTTCATGAGCCAGAATTTCGGGTTCATCCATCTGCCCGATTCCTTGACGACAGGGTCCAGCATAATGCCGCACAAGAAGAATCCTGACGTGTTTGAACTCATAAGGGCTCATTGCAACCGGATTCAGGGAATTCCAGGAACCATCAGAATGATCACAGGCAATCTGCCTTCGGGATATTTCCGTGATATGCAGATCATAAAGGAAGTCTTCATTCCGCTTTTCGCCGAGATGGATGATGTCCTTGACATAATGGATTACGCCATAACGAATATGCAGGTGGTGGAGGGCGTGATGTCGGATCCCAGATATTCATTGGCTTTCAGTGTGGAAGAAGTCAATCGTCTTGTCGGAGAAGGCGTCCCTTTCAGGGATGCTTACAAGAGTGTCGGCATGGCAATCCAGAGAGGAGAATTCGTTTACCGTGGAGCTGACGGGAAGTCCGGAGGAGACGTTCCGCTCAAAGCTTCTGACCTTCATCATACTCATGAAGGGTCTCTCGGGAACCTTTGCAATGACCGCATCAAACAGAAGATGGAGAAGGTTCTGGATTCCTTCTCGTTCTCTAAGGTGGACAAAGCGGAGGCTGAACTTCTGGGATGATGGAGTCCCCTTCCTATGTTTCCTCTGTGGGGCTGCACTTTTTCCTATGTTTTCCGCGAGAATTGACTTATATTTGCATGTTTGAGTTTGCCACAAATCCGGCGATTTCACCCCAGAAAAGACCGGATATCGGAAACATGACGTGTAAATGAACAGGAAAACCCTCATAATCTGTATAGTCGCCCTGGTTGTTCTTGCCGGCTTGGCTGTCGCAGGAATTTCCGCACTCTATAGGGATGATTCCGGAAAGAATACCGATACCGGCGTTGCGATTTCCGATTACAGCCTTCTGCCGGCTGTGCCTTCTGACGCCGCTATGCTGCTTTGCACATCAACTTTGAGCGAAAGTGTCGCTCTTCTCACTGATACGACCAAGGTTTTCGGAGCGTTCCTTACCGACTCAGGGAAAAGGGGGTTCAGTGACTTCATCTCTTCCGTGTCCAAGGATCTTCCTGAAACTCTAAAAGGGGAACAGACGGTCATCTCGCTTCATTACAGCGGAGAGTTGACTCCTCTCATGCTTGTCATGGCACCTGCTGACACCACCGGGGATGTCTTGAAGTTGCTCGCTTTGGCGGATTCATCATCACTTGCTTCAGCCTATCTTGGCTCAGAGGCACTTTCCTCTCTTCCCGGTTCAAAAGACAAGCTTTCCAAAGGAGGCTTGATTCTCGTGTCCTCGTCGCAGACTCTGATCACCGCTTCCCATCGTCATATGGAAGGTGATATGTCAGTGCTCGACAAGACCGGTTTTCCTCAGATCGCGGCTAAGATGGGAGGACGCAGTGCCGTCATGCTTTCGAATGATTATGCCGGAAAGCTGTTCACCAGCCATGTTTCCAGAGCATATTCGCAGTACTCCACTTTCTTCAAGAATCTCTCAGATTGGGCCGGTTTCACTATCGCAGGGGTTTCACCGGAGACCGCATCGCTGAAAGGTGCCCTTTCCGCTTCTTCCGATCCGACCTATTTCGCTAATGTCCTTTCCTCGATACCTGCAGGAGAGTCACGTTTTGCGGACATAATGCCTTCAAGTACCGTTTTCGCGGTCTCTGTGCCTACGCCCTCCGTTACGGATTATCTGGACGCTTACAAGAATTTCCTTGACGCCCATGCGAAACTTGACAAGTACCGCAGGGACAACGCTTCGCTGCGCGATACTCTTTCCATTACACCGGAGCAGTTCGTCATTAGGCTTGACACCAAGGAAGTCGTGAAAGCTACCGTGAGGATCGACAATTCTACCGAAGGTGTGGTAGCCCTCAGGATGGGCAAAGCCGATCCTGCGATACTCCTCAAGGGTACCGGGCTTTCTTCCATGAAGGAATACAAAGGGGAAGTCCTCCCGTTCCTTTACAGCGATTTCATCAGCACTGAATTCGGAGGTCTTTTCACTCCTTCACAGGGAATGCAGTATTTCGCCGTTAACGGACAGTGGCTCATTACCGGATCCTACAGGGCAGTTTCGCTTGTGGCCGATCCCGACAGGACTCTTTCTTCGGAGCTCTCTGATGCCGGTCTTTCTTCCAAACTTCCTTCGAGGAACACAGGTCCAGTATGCTTCTTCTCCATTTCCGAGTATCCTCCTTTAGTGGATGAGGTGTTCAGACCTTCATTGTCCGTCCCTATGCGACAGACTCTTACCGGAGTGACACATGAGGTGTTCCTAATGTCGCTTTCAGGGGCGGAAGCTTCGATGACGGTTGACAGGGCTACTGTGATAAAGAGCAAGGGCCCCGTCATTGACAGGGATACCGTGGTTGTGGTGCCAACAGGTCCTTTCAAAGTCCATAATTCCGGCACGGGCAGGACCAATCTTTTCAGCCAGTCCGCCAACAACACCCTTACACTGAAGGAAGAGGACGGCAAAGGCATTTGGGGCATTCCTTTCAGCAGTCCTATCTGCGGAGCTGTCGAGACTATCGATTATTACGGCAATGACCGTAACCAGTTCCTTTTCGCAGCAGGAAGCAAACTGTATCTTATTGACCGTCTTGGACGGTTTGTGAACGGCTTCCCGGCTGAACTCGGCAAGGATGTCCTCTTAGGCCCGGCGGTCTATGATTTCACCGGTGCTCACGGGTATACCGCTCTGGTTCTTCACAAGGACAACACAATCGGAATGTACAATCTCCATGGCCAGATGAGAGAAGGCTGGATGGGGATCACTGCCGACGAGACTATAAAGACCCTCCCCGAGCTTCTCGAGATCAAGGGCACAAGATATTGGGTGGTCCGCACTTCAATAAGGACGCTTGTCTTCCCGTTCATGGGAGGTGAGGCTCTCACAAAAGGTGAGGGCTCCAAGATGATCCGCAATGACAGTGAGATCATACCAAAGGAGAACGGAACTATTTCCGCCACATGTGTGGACGGTAAGGAACGTTCTTTCAAGCTGCAGCAGGCAGCCGCAAAATAGACAACACGTAAACTTTATTATTGTTTATGGAATTTCATTCATTGAACAAACTGTTCGAAAACAGCTTCAGAGAGAACTGGGATCGCCCCGCCCTCTCTAATTACCAGGGAGTCACCCTCAAGTATTCTGATGTGGCACGCCGCATCGCCAAACTTCAGATCGCTTTCGAACAGTGCGGACTCAAACGTGGGGACAAAGTGGCGATATGTTCACGTAACCAGGCGAACTGGGGCGTGAGTTTCCTAGCCGCCATGACTTATGGAGCAGTTCCCGTTCCTATTCTGCATGAATTCAAACCCGGCAATATCCATTACCTGGTGAACCACTCTGAAGCGAAGGTCCTCTTTGTTGACGAGGTCATTTGGGAGGGGCTCTCATCGGATGAGATGCCTGACCTCCAGGTGATCGTCCAGATCAATACCTTCAAGTTCCTCTACGCGAAGACTGATGAACTGGCTCAGGTGAGGGAACATTTGAACGAGAGCTTCGGACACAGATATCCGAACAACTTCGAACCCGATGATCTCAACTATTATGAGGACTCGGCTGATGAATTGGCGATGATCAACTACACTTCCGGAACCTCAGGATTCTCCAAAGGAGTGATGATACCCTACAGGGCTTTGTATTCGAATGTCATCTTTGCGAGGGACGCCGAGAAACATATCGGCAAGGGTTCTGAAGTCGTGGCGATGCTGCCTTCGGCACATATGTATGGAATGATGTACGAGTTCCTCTTCGAGATGACAGTAGGAGCCCATGTGCATTTCCTGACAAGGGTCCCGAGCCCCAAGATCATCATGCAGGCTTTCGCGGAGATTCATCCCTGTATCATCATCGCTGTTCCTCTTATCATTGAGAAGATATACAAATCCAAACTCAAACCGATTCTTGACAGGAACAAGCTGTTCTTCAAGATTCCTATTCTTGACAAGGTTCTTGAAAAGAAAGTCAGGGCCGAACTGATGAACTCATTCGGTAGCAATTTCGAGGAAATCATCCTTGGAGGAGCCGCATTCAATCCTGAGGTCGAAGCTTTCTTCCACAAGATAGGATTCCCTTATACCGTCGGGTACGGAATGACCGAGTGCGCACCTATCATCACTTATGTCCACTGGGACAAGACCAAACTTGGCTCTTGCGGAAAAGCCGCCATGAACATGGAGATAAGGATTGATTCCCCCGATCCTTTCAACATTCCTGGAGAAGTACAGACCAAGGGTGACAATGTGTTCCTCGGGTATTACAAGAACGAGGATGCAACCAAGGCATCATTCACCGCGGACGGATGGTTCCGTACCGGTGATATGGGAGTAGTTGACAAAGAAGGGTATCTTTATCTTAGAGGACGCTCCAAGTGCATGATTCTCGGCCCTTCGGGACAGAACATCTATCCGGAGGAACTCGAGGCTGTCATCAACAACCTCACATATGTCGTAGATTCCCTTGTGATTGAAGATGAAGGCGGCCTCACAGCTCTCATCTATCCTGACTATCATCAGGGCATGATTGACGGTCTTGACCGTGCTGCGCTTGAGAAGAGGCTCACCGACGCTCTTCCTGAAATCAACAAGGAGATTCCCAACTACGCTAAGATCAAGAAGATGGAGTTCCTTCCTGAAGACTTCGAAAGGACTCCTAAGAGAAGCATCAAGCGTTATCTCTATCAAAGGAAGTAAACCATTATCATTTCCCCATCCTATGCAGAAGTTCGACAACAGTTATCTTGATATGGCTCAAATCTGGGCCCGCAATTCTTATTGCAAACGCCGTCAGGTAGGTGCCCTTATCGTGAAGGACAGGATGATAATATCCGACGGTTACAACGGGACCCCTTCCGGTTTCGAGAACATATGCGAGGACGAGAACGGGGCTACCAAGCCATACGTCCTCCATGCCGAGGCCAATGCCATATCAAAGGTCGCCAAGTCCGGCAACAGCTCGGAAGGCGCTACTTTGTATGTTACAGCTTCTCCTTGTCTGGAGTGCTCCAAGCTCATAATCCAGGCTGGCATCAAGAGGGTGGTCTACCGTGACGAGTACAGGCTCACCGACGGCATCGATCTGCTTAAGCGTGCCGGCATAGAGGTGGAGAAGGTCGACGAAAATGAAAGGTAAGGACACATCGGCCTCATTGGTGGCCCTTCTGGGTGTAATCCTGGGGATTGTTCTGACTATGACGATAACGAGTATCGTCAAGCAGAACATGAAGACCAGGGTGGACCCTTATTCTTGGCAGAAGCTCAATGTCATCCTGCAGGAGGTGCAGAAAAGGTACGTCGACACTGTGGATGTCAAAGGCATGACTGACGCTGCGGTTGTTTCTGCCCTGGCGAAGCTGGATCCCCATTCAGTCTATCTCCCTCCCCAGGATCTGGAGGAATCAGAAACTGAACTGGCAGGGAACTTCGACGGGATCGGAATTCAGTTCAACGTCCCCAACGATACAGCCATAGTGCTTGAAGTCATTGCAGGAGGCCCATCCGAGAAGGTCGGACTTCAGCCTGGAGACCGTCTGCTCAAGGTAGATGACAAGGTGATCGCCGGAGTCAATTTCCCGCAGGACAGTATGGTAAGGCGCATGAAGGGCCCTTCAGGCTCTAAAGTCACTGTGACCGTACTTCGCGGAAAGGAAGAGATCCCGTTCGAAATAACCAGGGGAAAGATACCTGTGCACTGTGTGGATGCGTCCTTCATGATTGATGACAATACCGGATACATCCGTCTGACGAAGTTCTCCCGTACCACTTACAAGGAAGTCTCTGATGCTGCTGTCGCTCTTCTGAAGGAAGGGATGAAAAGGCTCATCTTCGACATTAGGGACAATACCGGAGGATATCTTGACCAGGCGCTGCTTCTTTCCAACATGTTCCTTTCCAGAGGAGACGAGATAGTCTTCCTCAAGGGGCGCAATTACGAAAGGGAGGACCATAAGGCTGACGGTAGGGGAATCCTTCAGGACATAGATCTTTCCGTCCTTATCAACGAGTCTTCGGCTTCTTCCAGTGAAATCTTCGCAGGAGCGATCCAGGACAATGACAGGGGAGTGATAGTAGGAAGGCGTTCATTCGGCAAAGGCCTTGTACAGGAACCCGTTTTCTTCACGGACGGTTCCGGAGTGCGCATCACCATAGCAAGATTCTATACCCCTTCGGGGCGTTGTATACAGAAACCTTACGGAGATGACGACTATGGTTATGACATCTACAGAAGGTATGAAGGCGGTGAGATGTTCGCCCAGGACAGCATTAAGGTGGACAGCGCTGAAGTATACAAGACAGTAGGTGGCAGGACGGTTTACGGTGGTGGAGGCATCATCCCTGATGTGTTCGTCCCTATGGATACTACAAAAGCGACTTCTTTCTTCGTCGCCTGCAACCGTAAGACTACCCAAATGAGGTTCGCATCCGATATGTTCGACCGTTACCGTGACAGGCTTCTTGCTATCGATAACTATCCTGACCTTGAGAAGTTCCTCTCCGGCATTGACATAAAGGGACAGTTCCTTGAATTCGCAAGGAAGAAGGACTCTATAGTTCCCAAGCCCGGTGAATGGGAGGCTACTGAAAGTTATCTCATGCCTCAGCTCAGAGCTCTTGTCGGACGTTACTCAAAACTGGGGGACAACGCTTTCTATAAGCTATATCTGCCGGTTGACGAGACTGTCGCCAAAGCATTGGCTGCTCCTTCAAAGGTTTCACTTCCTTAAAGGATCTCCACAGCAGAACTTGAACGGCCTTCGATTGCATCGCAACCGGAGGCCGTATCACAATATGTTTTATGTAACTTGATTGCCCTATTGGGCGAGGAACTGGTAGACAATGTTGCCTGCTTGTCTTGCAGGGGCTTTCGGGTCTGATGAGAACTTGGAAAGCCTTGCCGCCCTTATTGCGAATTCCCTCAGGCAGCGGTCATCAGTGGATACTTCCTCCTGGATTTTGGCTCCGGTGACGTTGCCTGCGTTGTCCACGGTAATTATAACGGTTACCATGCCGCCTCCGTAGCATCTGTATGCAGGAATGGGGAGTTTGCTGGCTTTCCTGCCTTCAAGGTAGTACGACACCACAGACGGACCGGAATACTCCCTGACGGGCTGTTCCTCTTTCTTTGTGGGAGTGGGGGGAGCCACGGGTGCGTAATCCTCGTCAGGCTCGAGGTCTATTCCGTCACGCAATTCCTGTGCGAGCCTTTCAGCGTCTTCGTAGAGTTTCTCGGCATCAGTTCCTCGATCGTCCTTGAGGGTTGCCCTGTTGACAGCCACGTTCCTGAAATTTGTCTGGCTGCTTCCGCTCAGAAGTTCGTCAAGACGGTTAGATATCTCTTCATCGAAGGCTTCCTGCTCCACCCTTTCCCTCTCTTCCTGTTCCATCTTCTCAATCTCTTCTTCCCTGGAGAAGTCGATGACGAAGGAATTGTCCCTCCTCAGGGTCGCTCCTATCTGGGCAAGCAGCAATATGATAATCACCGTGAGGTGTACGATCACGGTGATATATATTCCTGCCTTGTCTTCACTTGAGAGTTTTCCCATATTGAGGAGTGTAAGGCGTTATTTGGATTAACGTTTCTTCTTGGCTTCGATTTTGGAGAGTGTACGTTCGATTGTGGCCGAGATAACGTCAATTGCTACTACATTGTGTCCTCCTTGAGGGATGATGATGTCAGCGTAGCGTTTGCTCGGTTCGATGAACTGGAGGTGCATCGGCTTCACGGTCTCGCTGTAGTGCTCTATCGCTGTGGCGATGTTCCTTCCTCTCTCTTCTATATCCCTGACTATGATTCTCATCAGACGGTCGTCATCGTCGGCGTCCACGAAAATCTTGATGTTCATCTGGTCCCTCAGCTCCTTGCAAGTGAAAATGAGGATTCCTTCGACTATGATCACGTCAGCCGGTTCGACGGTAAGAGTCTCGGTCTTGCTCCTTGAACAAGTGATATAGGAGTATATCGGCTGTTCAATGGTCTTGCCTTGCTTGAGTTCCCTTACCTGCTGGCATAGCAGTTTCCAGTCGATCGCGTCAGGATGATCGAAGTTGATCTTCTGCCTTTCCTCGAGAGGAAGGTGGCTGGAATCCTTGTAATAAGAATCCTGGGGTATCACGACAACTCTTCCGGAGAGTTGCTTTGTTATTGCTTTCACGACGGTGGTCTTACCAGATCCTGAACCGCCAGCTATTCCGATTACCAGCATAGTGTATGAGGGTTTATGTGTTTGTCGAAGGATTAGAATTCAGCGTTCTTGGGAGTCCTGGGGAAAGGAATGACGTCACGGATGTTGCTCATGCCGGTGACGAAGAGCAGCAGCCTCTCGAATCCCAGTCCGAAGCCTGAATGGGGAACGGTACCGAATCTTCTGGTATCGATGTACCATTCGAGGTTCTTCCTGCTCATTCCGAGTTCGTCGATCCTCTGCTCGAGTTTCTCAAGGGATGCCTCCCTTTCGCTTCCACCGATGATTTCACCGATCTTCGGGAACAGCACATCCATGCCGCGAACGGTCTTTCCGTCCTCATTCTGCTTCATGTAGAAGGCCTTGATGTCCTTAGGGAAATCAATCAGGATGACAGGTCTCTTGAAGTACTGTTCAACCAGATACCTCTCGTGTTCGCTCTGGAAATCAGTTCCCCAATGGACGGGATACTCAAACTGGTGACCGTTGGCTACAGCCTCTTCAAGAATGCTTACAGCCTCGGTATAGGTTACCTTCCTGAACTCGATTCCGAGCACGCTCTTGAGTCTTTCGATGAGGCCGTCATCGTACTTGTTGTTGAGGAATGTGAGGTCATCCATGCAGTTGTCGAGAGCATACTGGACAAGATATTTGACGAATTCCTCAGCGAGTGCCATGTCATCGTTGATGTCATAGAACGCCATTTCAGGTTCAATCATCCAGAACTCGGCGAGATGTCTCGGGGTGTTGGAGTTCTCTGCTCTGAAGGTAGGGCCGAAAGTGTAGATTTCACCTACAGCAGTAGCACCGAGCTCTCCCTCAAGCTGTCCGCTCACGGTAAGGCTGGTCTTCTTTCCGAAGAAGTCCTTGCTGAAGTCAACTTTTCCGTTGTGAACGGGGACGTTGGCGAGGTCCATGGTAGTAACCTGGAACATGTCTCCTGCACCCTCAGCATCAGACTCTGTGATAAGAGGAGTGTTCAGATATACGAAACCTTTGTCGTTGAAGAATTTGTGAATGGCGAAAGCCATGGCGTGGCGGATTCTGAGAACGGCACCGAAAGTGTTAGTGCGGAGTCTCATATGGGCTACGCTCCTGAGGTATTCCAGCGAAGTGTCCTTCTTCTGGAGAGGATACCTCATCGGATCGCATTCTCCGAAGAGTTCAATCTCCTTGGCTTGGATCTCTACTGCCTGTCCGCTTCCTACTGATGCGACAAGTTCACCGGTTACACCGATGCTGGCGCCGGTTGTGATCTTCTTCAGAAGTTCCTCGTCAAAGTTTTCGGTGTTGACGACCACCTGTATATTATTGACTGTCGAACCGTCGTTGAGGGCAATGAATTTAACCTGCTTGTTTCCTCTTTTTGTCCTTACCCAACCTTTGGCGAGGACTGTTCCTCCGGGCTCGCTGCAGAGCAAGTCCTTGACTTTAGTTCTGACGATAGTGTCCATACTTGTAAATTGCTGTTTTATTAGATATACCCTCTTCTTGGGGGCAGTTGTTTCTCAATCATGCAAATATAGTCATTTTCCCACAATAGGGCGGTATATTATCGTTTGAGTTTTCACTTGGATGGAATCGTTCGCTATCACAACTGCATGTATACGGAAGAAGGCGGCCCCGTTTGGAGTCGCCTTCCTTCTATAGTAGAGTACAGAATTATTCTGTTTTACGAGCCTGGTACATGATCTTGAGTGCGGAGCAACGTCTGAGCTCCTGCTTAACATCTGTGATGATACCCATTCTCACGTCCTGGTCGCCCTTAATGACAGTTGTCATGAACTGACGGTCAGCCTCACTCATGGCGTCACGCTCTGCAGCGATGAAGTCACGGATGTCGTCGACTGTCTTGAAGGAATCGTTCAGCTGTATACGAGCATCAGTACCGTACTGAGCCTGGAGAGCTCTGGTAGGAGGACCGATGTTGATATAAGATGACAGATCCTTGCGCTCGAGTTTCACAACTTCTGAAGCCTCGGGAAGCTTAACCTGGACCTTGTTCTCCTGGTCACGCATCTGGGTGGTAACCATGAAGAAGA
>DBWN01000037.1 GCA_002308935.1 Bacteroidales bacterium UBA1237
ATAGCGGACAGGCAGTTCAACCTTGCCCTTTCCCACTATGACAAGGCTATAGACGGCGAAGATGAAGACCGTTACGGCGACAGGTACAAGGCGTTCTACCATATGAACAGGGGAGTGCTCCGTGCTGAGATGATCGATTTCATTTCCTCGATGGAGACCAATGTGCAGACGCTTACAATGGATGATCAGGGTACTACCCGTGCCAGGGTCAGTGACCAGGTCACACGATCATATGACTATTCGGAGGCTATAGATGATATGAAGGCTGCAGCGCAGATAATGCCCGACATCCCTTATATCCATTTCAACCTCGGAAACCTCTATTGCCTTTCTTCACAGATGGTCGAAGCCATGGACAGCTATTCCAAAGCGATAGACCTGTACCCTTATCTTGGAGATGCGTTCTTCAACAGGGGACTGGTCCTTATCTATCTTAAGGATAAGGAGAAAGGTTGTATCGACCTTTCGCATGCGGGTGAACTCGGTGTCACCGATGCATACAGTGTCATCTCTAAGTATTGCGAGGAAGACCAGAACCAGTAGCAAGTATATCAGAATGTCAATGGAAAGTACAGATACCGGAGGAATTCTCCGGTTCATGAGTTTCTCGAGCGGCAGCTGCGGTAACTGCTACTATCTGGGGGACGGTGATGACGGTATCCTGATCGATGCCGGAGTAAGCCTTCGCCAATTGAAGATAAACCTTACCGCGAACGGTCTTTCCATGGAGAGTTTCTCCAGCATCCTCGTGACCCATGACCATATGGACCATATAAGGAACCTCGGCTCCTACTGCAAGAAACTCCATAAGCCGGTATACACTACTGCAGCTCTTCACCCTGCTCTTGTGAATCATCCCCTTGCCGCGCCTCATATCTCATCCTGCAACAAGGATCTTGCAGAGGACGAGTGGAATGATGTCTCCATCTTCAAGGTGAAATATTTCGTGGTGCCCCATGATGCGACCCAGACCGTCGGATACCGGATAGACTGTCCGAAGTACGGTCACCGTTTCGTCATAATGACTGACATAGGACGTATGACGGATGAAGCCATCAACTATGCCAGAGAGGCGGACACCCTAGTCATAGAGTCCAACTACGATACTGACATGCTTTTGTCCGGGCCTTATACCTTCGATCTCAAAATGAGGATATGCAAAGGTAACGGACACTTGAGCAATGACGAATGCGCGGATGCCATAAAGGACATCTGGCATGAGGGTCTTCGGAACATCTTCCTTTGTCATCTCAGCGAAAACAACAATACCCCTGAACTGGCTTACCGAAGTGCCAAAGCTGCACTTGAAAGTCTTGGAGTTGAAGAGGGTTCAGTCAACCTCAGGACACTTCCCAGAAGGACTCCTTCACCCCTTCTGATGCTCTAGAGGCACGATTTTTGACAAAATCTGAAGACGAAATGAAGATAATGATATGCCGGTCAAGTCCGGCCATATTATCTTTGCAGTGTAAATCGGAATCATAAGGAAAAGTATAAAACTGTTCAACACGAAAATGAAAAGAAGCATTCTAGCAGTAATGGGCGTATCTGCTGCCCTTATCCTTACAGCCTCGACAATCAGCCAGGATGTGCAGACCAAAAAGACTCTCGATGACGGTACTGTTGTCATCAATACCACCTCAATCGGAAGCAAGATCTATGGGTACAGGGACGTTACCCCGGTTGAGATCTCGCTCAAAGGTGGAAAGGTCGTCAAAGTGGAGGCTCTTCCCAACTATGAAACTCCGGATTATTTCAAACTGCTGAAGGACGGAAAACTGTTCGATTCATGGAACGGACTTACCGCTGAGAAGGCTTTGGCAAAGGAGGTTGATGCCATCTCAGGAGCGACTTTCTCTTCCAAGGGCATAATTGATAATGTCCGTGAAGGTTTGAAATTCTATCTTGGAAAGACTGACGGAAAGTAGAGTCATATGACAGTCCCGGAAGAGCATTCCGGGCTCGGATAATAAAAAGGATCGGGATGTTCTCATACATGAGCAACATCCCTTCTTTTTTGCTGATTATAAAAGTTATAAACAAGGTGTGTTGATAACTTCTACATAAAAATATGGACTTATTTGAAACGTTTTTAGTGAATGTTTCCTAACTTTGTATGTTGCGAATTTTGGCAAGGTCGTGACTTTGGCAGGATTCCAAAGAAAAAAACTATTCCGGTCATTGCGCCGAACACATTGAGAGATAACACATTAAAACAATAACATTTATCAAATCAATTATGATCAAAAAAGAGAAATTTGAACTCGAAGCCTATGTGGCTCCCGAGTGCGAAACCCTCGAAATCAAATCTGAGGGCGTCATTTGTCTGAGTAACGGTATTGAAGAATCCGAAGAAGACGATTGGGGAATCCTTGAATCAATCCTTGGAGAGTAATTTGCCTTATGAAAAAGTTTGTAAAAATCGTTGCGCTCGGAGCAGCAGCTGCTCTCGCACTTGTTTCCTGCCAGAAGACTGAGCAGAACTACAAATCATCAAACCCCGTAAGGTTCT
>DBWN01000003.1:0-1317 GCA_002308935.1 Bacteroidales bacterium UBA1237
TTGTCCCTTACCTCGTAATAAAGGTTCGGACGGTTGAACGATGAGCGGAACACTTTCGCGTCGGGCATGCCGAGGTTCTTCAGTATGTCGCTCTGGACCTTGGGCGTGGCTGTGGCTGTAAGAGCGATTATCGGAGCTTTCCCTATTTCATCAGTAATCGCTTTGATTCTCCTGTATTCGGGACGGAAATCATGTCCCCACTCAGATATGCAGTGGGCTTCATCAACAGCGTAGAAAGATATTGGAATCTCTTTGAGAAGAGCGATATTCTCCTCTTTTGTGAGCGACTCCGGGGCGACATACAGCAGTTTGGTTACCCCTTTCAACAAATCTTCGCGGACGGCCTGGACCTGGACTCTGCTCAATGAAGAGTTCAGGAAGTGTGCTATGCCTTCATTGCCGGACACGAATCCCCTGATGGCATCAACCTGATTCTTCATCAAAGCGATAAGAGGGGAAAGGACTATGGCAGTGCCGGGCATCAGAAGAGCAGGCAGCTGGTAGCACAAAGACTTTCCGCCTCCGGTAGGCATCAGCACGAAGGCATTGTTCCCACGAACGAGGTGGGCTATCACCCTCTCCTGATCACCCTTGAAAGCGTCATACCCGAAGAACTCTTTGAGTTTGGCGTGAATAGCTTCTGAGGTTATTTCCGTTTCCATAAACAAAGAACGTGAAAAGTGGTTCGTGTATAAATTTAGAGACAATTCACGGGAAAAGCAAATTAAAGTTGTTTTTGGGGACTTATTTCGTGTCTGTCGCTCTGAAGGCGGTGTCTTTATTAAGGAGAGACAATCACAGCGGGGACTGAAGCATTTCAGAGGGACGGAACAATTGTCACCATAAAGTCTCTCTGCACTTAGCAGGGCGGATTCGTCATCAATGATGGCGAAAAGCATTTTCAGCCGGAATTTTCCTCATCTTTTTTTGCTAATTTTGCATTTTGGGTATTGTGCACCCCTTTTATTTGTTGCTCCGAATGGGGCACAAACAGCTCACTAAAAAACTTCGACGAATGATAATCAGCATGTTATTCATCATATTCTTCCTGATAGTGATGATCCTTCTCTTCCTGTTGGCCTTCCTGTTGAAGGGGGTCACTTCTGTGGCGGAGATTTGGAGGAGGATTATAGGAAGAAGGAATTCCGGGAATTCTTCCGGAACAGGTAATCCTGCACGCAAGGATGAGCCCGACCAGGTGATCGGCGGCTCGTCCAGGACTGATCTGTCATCGGTGAAGGACGTGGAGTTCGAAAAAGAAGAACAGTAATACTATTGCAGGATGATTCCTCAGGAGACGGTCAGCAAAATACTCGA
>DBWN01000003.1:1392-1709 GCA_002308935.1 Bacteroidales bacterium UBA1237
TCATTCTACGTTTCACCTGCAAAAGGCATATACAAATGCTTCGGCTGCGGCAAATCCGGTACCGCGATCGGATTCGTGATGGAGCATGAGAACCTCTCATACCCTGAAGCCCTGAAATACCTGGCCCGCAAATACGGCATCGAAGTGAAGGAAAAGGAGGAGACGGCGGAAGAAATCGCCCTTCGCCAGCGCAGCGACAGCCTTCTCCTGGTTTCGGAGTTCGCACAGAAGTTCTTCGTGGAGAGCCTGAAAACCGACGAGGGCAGGACTATAGGATACCGGTACTTCAAAAGCAGGGGACTGGAGGACGAGACTAT
>DBWN01000003.1:1796-6928 GCA_002308935.1 Bacteroidales bacterium UBA1237
GACGGCCGTATCCAGGACCGTTTCTTCGACAGGGTGATGTTCCCTATCCATTCTGTCAGCGGAAGGGTGATCGCTTTCGGCGGAAGGACTCTGAAGACGGACAAGACTGTAGCCAAGTACGTCAACTCACCGGAGACGGAAATCTACGACAAGAGCCGTTCTTTGTACGGGATTTGGTTCGCCAAGAACGAGATGTCCAAGAAGGACAAGTGTTATCTTGTCGAGGGTTATCTGGATGTCCTTTCCATGCACCAGCTGGGCATTACCAATGTCGTGGCCTCCAGCGGTACTTCACTCACGGTTCCCCAAATCAGGCTGATACACAAGTTCACCGAGAACGTCACCATAATGTATGACGGTGATTCCGCCGGTATACATGCCGCTCTGCGCGGAATAGGTCTTGTCCTTAAGGAAGGTTTGAACGTCAAAGTCGTCCTTCTTCCTGACGGGGATGATCCGGATTCCTACTCCAGGAAACACACTCTCGAGGAAGTGGAATCATTCATAGCCTCACATGAGCAGGATTTCATTTCTTTCAAGACAGATCTTCTGCTTGGGGAAGCCGGAAACGATCCGCTCAAGAGGGCTGACCTCATCAACGATATCGCTGATACCATCTCACTCATTCCCGACGCGGTGAAAAGGACTGTTTATGTCCAGGCCAGCGCATCTCGGTTCGATGTGGACTCCCAGATCCTTTTCAACAGGATAAAGAAGGCAAGGGAGAAGATGATCGAGGATGACTGGAAAGCCGCCCAAAGGGAGAAGATGCGTGCCCAGAGGGAAGAGAGAAGGCAGAATGCTCCCGTTTCAGGGGAAGATGTGCCGCCGCCGGAAGAATACATCCCTGACGGTTTTTATCAGGAAGATGAGGGACTCCCTCCGTATGATCAGGACTATGGTGAGCCTGTTTCCGACGCCCCTTCTGATGCTAGAGAGCTTCTCTTCGAAAAACCTGCACTCATGGCTTGTGAGAAGGACATACTCTCCCTTATTCTCGGATACGGACTGTCGGACCTTGAATTCGAGACGGACTCACCATTCTATGACGTAAACGGATGTACTACTGTAGCCGATTTCATAAGAGATGCGTTCGAGTCGGACAACCACCAACTGGAGAACTCCGTATACCGCAGGGTCTATGACATGTATTTCCAGCTATATGACGGGAACCCGAGCATGACACAGGAGGACATCCTGAAGGTGATGATGGACGGACCTGACCGGACCGTGGCGGGTTTGGTTGCGGATCTGACGACTGAGAAATACAACCTTTCCGTCAAGAACTTCAAGGACTCAATGACTGCGAAGTCCACTTACCTTGTCAATGCCGTTCCCAAAACCATTCTCGCATATCAGACCAAGCGTCTTGAAGTCCGTGGATGGGAGTTGAGGGATTCCATGAAAGGGCTATCTTTTGATGAGATGAAGCCGATATTGGAAGAAATCAACAGGATTGCCGCATTGCGGAAAACCTTTGAGGAAAGATTGGGAAGAATACGTTGAACGAAAAATATATCAATACCATATATGGAAAAGAAATTCAAGAGAACTTTAGTAACATGCGCCCTTCCTTACGCGAACGGTCCTGTACATATCGGACACATCGCCGGGGCGTACATCCCCGGTGACATATACGTGAGGTATCTCCGTCTCCGCGGGGAGGATGTCGTATTCATCTGCGGTTCGGATGAGCACGGAGTCCCCATTACCATCAAAGCAAGGGAGCAGGGAGTTTCTCCCCAGGATATAGTGGACAAGTACCACAAGATAATGAAGGACGCCTTTGCAGGGCTGGGCATCAACTTCGATATCTATTCAAGGACCACCTCAAAGGTCCATGAGGAGAATGCTTCGGAGTTTTTCCGTAAGCTTTATGATGAAGGCAAGTTCATAACCAAAGAGAGCGAGCAGTACTACGATACCGAGGCGAAGACTTTCCTCGCTGACCGTTATATTGAAGGGACATGCCCCAAGTGCGGCAATCCCCATGCGTACGGGGACCAGTGCGAGAAATGCGGCAGCACTCTGAGCCCCGAAGAGCTCATCGACCCCAAATCACGTCTTAGCGGGGGTGCGCTTGTGAAGAAAATGACTTCACATTGGTATCTGCCTCTTGACAAGTATGAGCCTTGGCTGAGGGAATGGATACTCGAGCAGCACAAGGAATGGAAATCCAATGTCTACGGACAGTGCAAGAGCTGGCTTGACGGCGGACTGCAGCCCAGGGCCGTCAGTCGTGACCTTGACTGGGGCGTTCCTGTACCTGTGGAGGGTGCCGAAGGCAAAGTCCTTTATGTATGGTTCGACGCCCCGATCGGATACATCTCCAACACCAAGGAGCTTCTCCCCGAGTCTTGGGAGAAGTGGTGGAAGAGTGAGGACACCCGTCTGGTGCATTTCATCGGGAAAGACAACATCGTCTTCCATTGCATCGTCTTCCCTTCAATGTTGAAAGCCTACGGAGACTATGTCCTTCCGGACAATGTGCCTTCAAATGAATTCCTGAACCTCGAGAACGACAAGATCTCCACTTCAAGAGGATGGGCCGTATGGGTTGATGAATTCGAGAAGGATTTCCCCGGACAGGAGGATGTGCTCCGTTACGTTCTCTGCGCCAACGCTCCTGAGACAAAGGACAACGATTTCACATGGAAGGACTTCCAGCAGAGGAACAATTCCGAACTGGTGGCCATCTTCGGAAACTTCGTGAACAGGGCAGTCGTCCTGACTCAGAAATACTTCGGAGGCAAAGTCCCTTCGAACCTGAAGCCCGCACCTGAGGACAAGGAAGCGATGGACCAGATCATCCCTTGCAAAGAAGCTCTCCAGAAGTATATCGAGACCTATCACTTCAGGGAGGCTCTCAAAGAGGCGATGAACATCGCCCGTATAGGCAACAAGTACATCTCCGATACGGAACCTTGGAAGGTCGCCAAAACCGACATGGACCGTACTGCTTCGATCCTTTACACCTGCCTTCAGATCTGCGCTGACTTGGCTGTTGTGTTTGAGCCGTTCACACCGTTCTCAGCAGAGAAGCTCCGTAATATCCTCCGCGTGGGTATCAACGCCGGTACCGATCATCGTAAAGGAGAGGGAGTCCCCACTGAGAATTTCTTCAAAGAAGGTGAGGGTAAAGCCCTCCATACGAACAAGACCAGTGAGTTCGACATTGTCCTTGATTGGGATATGGTCGGAAATGATGAACTGATTCCTTCCGGACACCAGTTGGGAGAAGCCGTCCTGCTCTTCCAGAAGATCGAGGATGCGGCTATAGATGCACAAATCTCACGTCTTGCCGCCATCCGCGCCGAGCGCGAAGCGGCTCAGGCCGCCAAGGAAGCGGAAGAGGCGGCCAAGAGGGTTGAGCCGCAAAAGGATGAAGTCACATTCGATGATTTCGGAAAGATGGACATCCGCACCGCTACTGTGCTTGCTGCTGAAAGGGTACCCAAGACGGACAAGCTTCTTAAGCTCACTATCGACACCGGCATAGACCAGAGGACCATCGTATCAGGAATAGCTGAATACTATTCCCCTGAAGACATGCTCGGTAAGCAGATCTGCATTCTTGCCAACCTGCAGCCCAGAAAGATCAGGGGCATTGAATCCAAGGGAATGATCCTCATGGCCAAACAGGGAGATGGCAAGATGAGGTTCATAACACCTCAGGAGGTTGTGACCAACGGTGCTGTCATAAGTTAGTCCATTATTGTCATTATATGAGAAAGGTTGTTCCGATGCTGGTGCCATTGATCCTGGCCGCATCCTTCTTTATCTTCGACGGGTGCTCCCGAAAGGGTGCTTCCGATAAGATCATCCGTACGGAAGTCCCCGCGCGTCCTGCCGGACAGACGGATATGCTTCAGTTCGCCGCTGACCCGATCAATGATGTCGGAATAGGCGTAGTCGGCCTTGGCATGAGGGGAGGGGATGCTGTGGAAAGGCTCACATTCGTACCAGGATGTCATGTAGCGGCTGTCTGCGACGTCGAATCAGACAGGGTTGACGCCAGCATGAAATACCTTTCTTCAAAAGGACTTTCCGCCAATCCTTACGGCGGACAGGAGGAGTCATATAAAGCCCTTTGTGAAGATCCGGATGTGGATCTTGTCTATATCTGCACGGATTGGCTGCACCATGTTCCTGTCGCCCTTTATGCAATGGAGCACGGGAAACATGTGGCGATTGAGGTTCCTTCAGCCGCTACACTTGAAGACTGCTGGAACCTCATCAACACATCAGAGAGGACAAGGAAGCACTGCATGATACTGGAGAACTGCTGCTATGATTTCTTTGAACTCCAGATGCTGGCGTTCAGCCAGGCCGGCCTTTTCGGAGAGGTGATCCATGCGGAAGGATCGTATCTGCATAATTTGGATGAGTTTTGGGACTACTATTGGGGCAATTGGAGGCTTGATTATAACTCAAAGGTAAGGGGAGATGTGTATGCTACCCACGGCTTCGGTCCCGTATGTCAAGTGCTGAACATCCATAGAGGAGACCGCCTGAAGACTTTGGTTTCCATGGATACAGATTCCTTCAACGGGAAAAAACACGTATCTGACAGGACCGGACAGCCTTGCGAAGAGTTCGCAAATGGTGATGAGACCATGACAATGATACGTACCGAGAAGGGCAAGAGCATCCTCATAGAGCATGATGTAATGACCCCGCGACCTTACAGCCGCATGTACCAGCTTGTAGGAACGGAGGGTTACGCGTCCAAGTATCCTGTGGAGCAGGTCCTTCTCCGTCCTTCTTCAGCTCCGGAGGGCATTCCTGACCATGAGAATCTCAATGCTCACAGGCCGATGACCCAGTCTCAGGTTGACGAACTTTCAGCAAGATATCCTAATCCCATACTCACTCCCGACCTTGTCAATCTTGCCAAAGAGGTGGGCGGTCATGGTGGAATGGATTTCATCATGGATTATCGCCTTGTGTACTGCCTCAACAACGGACTTCCTCTCGATATGGACGTATATGATCTGGCGGAGTGGTGCTGTATAGCATCCTTGTCGGCCCTGTCGATGGATAACGGTTGTGTTCCCGTCGAGGTGCCGGATTTCACCAGAGGTGCTTGGGACAGGATCAAAGGTTTCAGCTACGCTTTCGCTAAGTGATTC
>DBWN01000003.1:7117-8974 GCA_002308935.1 Bacteroidales bacterium UBA1237
TCGGCTTGAGGTGTGGAGCCTTCCTCATCAGTTTCCGCTATGGGATTCTGCTCCTTTTCAATCGCTTCTTTCTCCTTCAGTTCTTCAGCTGCCATCCTTTCAAGATGTTCCCTTTGGGCCCTTTCTACAGATACACTCCTCTTCAGTATGAATCCGCTTCCCAGATACTTGGTCCTCACTTCGTCATCGGCCGCCAGAGACTGTGGAGTCCCTTGCTGGAGAATCGATCCTTCATAAAGGAGGTAGGCCCTGTCGGTGATAGCCAAAGTCTCTCCGACATTATGGTCGGTGATGATCACGCCGATGTTCTTGTATTTGAGTTTGGCGATGATGTACTGGATATCTTCAACAGCGATGGGGTCGACACCGGCGAACGGCTCGTCAAGGAGAATGAATTTCGGGTCAATTGCGAGAGCGCGAGCGATTTCACAACGTCTTCTCTCTCCTCCGGAGAGCTGGATTCCGAGGCTCTTGCGTACTTTTGAGAGGTTGAATTCATCGATAAGGGATTCGAGTCTTTCTTCCCTTTCGGCCTTTGTCATCTCACTCATCTCCATTACGGACATGATGTTGTCCTCGACGGACATCTTCCTGAAGACAGATGCTTCCTGAGGGAGGTATCCTACACCTTTCTGCGCTCTTTTGAACATGGGCAGTCCGGTGATCTCTTCATCATCCAGGAAAATCCTTCCGGCGTTAGGGACGATCTGGCCCGTTATCATGTAGAAACTAGTGGTTTTTCCAGCACCGTTGGGGCCGAGAAAACCGACTATCTCTCCTTGCTCGACCTCCATCGAGACACCTTTGACCACGGTCCTTACTCCGTATTTTTTTACAAGGCCTTCACACCTCAGTTTCATTGTTGTTTTTCTTTAATGACTAAACATCGAGACCGAAATCGGTCACAAGATTCTTGACTTCGGGATTGGTTGACATCAGGGCTTCCGCCTTTTCTTTTGCAGTGTATGGGACCGCCTCTTTGGGGTCGTCTTCCACCAAGCCGATAATGAGCCTTATCTTGGAGCTCTGAAGCTTCTTCATCAGCTTGTCTTCAAGGCTGGTGCGCATCGACTCCTGAAGCCATTTCTGCTGAGCCGCGTTTGTGGCGAAGAAAGATACGTACTTCAGGCCGTCTTTTTCTTCGATTTCCAGCTTATGGGATTTGAGAGCTGCGGCGAGCCTGGGCTTGGTAGCGTAGTCTTCCGAAAGGCTCTTCCAAGCTTCATTTATAGCATTGTCTTCAGGGAGACTGTCACTTAAAGGTTTGAGGGTCTCTTTCGCAGGAGCGGAAGACTCGTCTCCGACTGCGCTGATGGAAAGGGATGAACCGCTTCTGGGCCGTCTTCTCCTTTCACTGGTCTCAGACGCAACCGGTTCTGCGGCAGGAGCGGACTGGGCTGTAGGGGCTGCCGGAGCCGCAGATGGTGTTTGAGAGGCAGGAGCGCTCGGGACTGCAGCCGGTTTGGGCGCTTGTGCCATAGGGGCTTTCTGTTGAGCGGGTGCAGGAGCTGCGGGTCTCAAAGAGACCTCCCCTGTTCCGCACAGGAAACTGAGCCGCATGAGAGTGAACTCTATGTGCAGTCTGGGGTTTATGCTTGTGCGGTACCCGGCTTCGCAGGCTGTGGTGGTGGCCAGCGCATCAAAAAGGAACTGAATCGGGCAGGCCGCTGCTTGGGCGGCGTACTTTTCCTTCAGGGATCCCGGGAGGTTCAGCAGAGCGTCAAGCGTTCCGCTTTTAGCGACCATCAGGTCCCTGAAATGGGAACTCAGCGCTCCGACGAAGTGAAGTGCGTTGAATCCTTTTGACAGCACCTCATCGAATTTCAATAGGGCGCCTTGGTAGTTTCCGGCAAGGAA
>DBWN01000086.1:0-506 GCA_002308935.1 Bacteroidales bacterium UBA1237
TTACGGATATCGTTCATGTTGAGTTCGATATCGAATTCTCCGGCCTCGGGGAAAACAGCCACTGATGCTGCGGAAGTCTGAATCCTGCCCTGAGTCTCGGTCTGGGGGACTCTCTGTACGCGGTGGACGCCGGATTCGTACTTCATCACTCCGTAGACACCGTCATTGGCGCTGGAGAGCTTGAACACGATCTGCTTGTATCCTCCGGAAGTTCCGGGAGTCTGGTCTGAAACCTCCAGTTTCCAGCCCTTGCTTTCAGCGTATTTGCTGTACATCCTGAAGAGGTCACCGGCGAAGATGGCGGCTTCGTCGCCACCGGTACCGCCCCTGATCTCAACCATGGCGTTCTTGCTGTCGTCAGGGTCAGCGGGGATGAGAAGGAGTTTTATCTCCTGCTCCATCTCGGGGATTTTGGGCTCTATCTGGTTTATTTCATCACGTGCCATTTCGCGGAGGTCATCATCCTTTTCATTCATGAGGATGTCCTTCGCTGTGGCAAGCTCATC
>DBWN01000086.1:554-2442 GCA_002308935.1 Bacteroidales bacterium UBA1237
TGGACGTACTTCTTCATGTCCGACATCACTGCCGGATCAGCAAGCTGGTCCTGAAGGGCTTTGTATTTGTCCTGAAGGCTCAGGACTTTTTCAAGTAAAGTATTGTTGTCTGCCATAAGGTAGTTGTATTCTTTTGTATGATATTAATGTAGAAGGTACTGTCCGGGGTTAAAGGGCGGAAGTTATATGTCCTTTATATAGCACCTTCTCCTCATGAAGAGCTCGTTGTCATACTTGGCCCATACGTTGACAGCGCTGTTGTTCTCGATCTGGGGATTGGCAATGGCGTGCTTGGTGTGCGAGGCCTTGTACCTTTCGGACATCGCGCAGTGGTAAACAGCCGATACACCCTTGTTCTGCCATGCAGGAACGGCTCCGTTCAGCATGAGGTCCACTGTCGTATGCTGGTGCAGCGCCCTGAGAAGGTGTATCCATCCGAAAGGGAAAAGATGACCGTGGCATTTCTTGAGGGCTTCCGAGATTGAAGGGAAGGTGATTCCGAAAGCGACCAGATCCTCGTTCTCGTCAAGTATGATGACGCTGGTCTTGTTGTTGAGGAACTTCATCACCGAAGAAGCCTCTTCCTCTATTTCTTCATCGGTGAAGGGGATGAAGTTATGGACGGCGTCCTTGAAGCTGTCGTTGTACATTTCGAAGAACTTCCTGACCATGGCCTTGTTCTTCTTCAGCTTTTCGATATCCCCCTCATGAAGGTTGTATCTCTGTTTCAGCATTCCGGATATCCTGATGATCTTCGGGTCGATGTCCTGGTCTGCGATCATCTTGTACTGGAGCCAGTCGCATTCCTTGTTGTATCCGAGTTCTGAAACGAAGTCATTGTAGTAAGGATAGTTGTAAAGGCAGTTGAAAGGAGGTGTGTTTTCAAAACCTTCCACGAGCATTCCCTGCTTTCCGAGAGTGTTGTAGTACAGAGGTCCGTGGATCTCGTTCATTCCCTGCTCCTTCGCCCATTTTTCGGCGGTTGTGAGAAGCAGCCTGGCGACCTCGATGTCCTTTATCGTATCGAACCATCCGAACCTTGCCCTCTTCTTCTGGTACAGCTCGTTGTATCTGGGATTCACCATGGCGCAGATCCTTCCCACCACCTTCGCTTTGGAAGGGGACTTGCCGCCTTCACAGTCTACTACAAGCCACATTTTGCGGGTGCAGTAAGAAAGGGTGGATACACTGGTGAGCGACTTGCGCTGGTCGCTGTGCAGAGCGGGTACATACTGACTGCATTCCCTGTACAGGTCGTCAGGGAATTTTATGAATCTGTTCAGATCCTTCTTGGATGTGACTTCAATTATGCGATAGTCTGCCATGGCGGTGGTTTTAGCTGTCTTTTTCCGGAAAATCCGGTTCAACTTGCAAATATACACAAAATCCGGCAATTGGCCGTACGTATTGGCTGATGCTAAAGGCCTTTCGCCTTACCTTCGTCCCAGATTTCATCCATCTGGGCAAGAGTCATGTCATGAAGGGAGCGTCCCTGCCTGATGGTCTGTTCCTCCAGATAAGTGAATCTTCTTCTGAACTTGTCGCAGGCCCGGTTCAGGGCGGTGTCGGGATTGAGGCCGTAAAGACGGGCTGCATTGATGACTGCGAAGATGAAGTCTCCGAGTTCCTCCTCGGCCCTGTCATAAGCTGCTTTGAATTCTTCGGAAGATCCTTCATCGGGTGCGCAGACGGCCTTGTTTGCTTCTCCGTTCTCCGCTTCCATCGCTTCAAGTTCCCTTTCGAATTCTCCCATCTCTTCACGGACTTTGTCCCATACCTGGTGCTTCTCCTCCCAGTCGAATCCTACTCCTCTGGCTTTGTCCTGCATGGAGAAAGCCTTGAGTATAGGCGGCATGGAATCAGGGATTCCGGAAAGGACCCTCTTGTT
>DBWN01000086.1:2525-3072 GCA_002308935.1 Bacteroidales bacterium UBA1237
AGGGCTTCAAGCACATCGGCTATGTCGTATTTGCCCTGCTCTTCGGCTATCTTTGAGTAGAAAACGATATGAAGGAGGATGTCCCCGAGTTCTTTTTTGAGGTCCGCTTCGTTCTTCTTCAGTACGGCATCGGAGAGCTCGTAAACCTCCTCCACCGTCATCGGGCGGAGTGTGTCTATGGTCTGGGCATGGTTCCAGGGGCATTCGCTCCTGAGGCGGTCCATTATGTCGAGCACACGGCCGAAAGCGGCCGTCTTTTCTTCTTTAGAGTGCATCAGTGAATTCGTTATTTTAAGCGGTGAGAGGCTTTTCTTTGTTCTTTTTAAGCCCTTGAGAGGCATTATCGTGCAAATTTACGAAAAATGGCTTATCTTTGGCTTCCCTCACTCTATTAATATATTGTACTGCAGTAGGGGTTTATTGAAAAAACTGTTTGATTTATGAAGCGGATACATTTCGTGAGTGCCGATGAGGCAGTGAAGGTGGTCAAATCCCATGACCATATACATCTTTCCAGTGTTGCAAGCGTTCCCCATGTGCTTATCGA